>NZ_JBCPDQ010000002.1:323035-428435 GCF_040915325.1 Coprococcus sp. RTP21281st1_F1_RTP21281_210402 | reverse complement strand
ATACTGTACGGATCAGACAAGCAGATATTCTGGTACTGCGATCCATACATGAGAGCCCAGATCAACATGGATCAGGGCGGTGCGATCGTTGACCTCAGACCATACGCTGCAAAGCTCAACTGGCCTGTAGGTATCGGAACTCCACATGTTCAGGATGCTTCATATCCATTCCTGATCCAGGAGAAGTACAGAGCAGGATATTTCACACACTATGCTGGAGAGGGTACTGTAAGAAGTGCCAAGATCAGCTACAAGGGTGAAGAGGTCGACCTCTGTCTGTGCAGAACAAAGGCAACATTCTCGCAGGAGGGAAGCACAAGAATCCTTACACTTGACCCGGTTGACATCGAGTTCTACGATCTGACAGTTAAACTTCAGACAAAGATATATTTTGAGGAGGGTTCATCCAAGATAAGACATGAAAGAACTATCCTCGAGATGAGCAACCCTGATGCAGAGGTTGAGATCAATGAGTACATGGTGGCATGCTACGGTACAACAGAGTACCCAGAGGACATGACAGGAATCACTCTCACAGCAAAGAATGCTTCAGAGAGCAAGTCACTCACATATGAGTACAAGTGCAGAGAAGAGGATCTCGCAGGCGCCGATGAGGTGTCAGCAGTTATACCTGCGATCGAGACAAAGGCTGCCATGGGAGCATCAGGCAGTGACGCAACAGGATATTTCAAAGAGGGATATGCGTTCTCGCCAATGTTCACTCTCGGGTTTACAAAGACACTTAAGGATAAGGAGGTATTTTCAACATGGCTCAGTCTGGAAAAGGCAAATTAAATTACAGATGTCCAATGTGTTTTATGAGAGATCTGGATATAGATATGTTCTATGATAAGGACAAGAAGGAATACTACTGTATCCGTTGTCAGTATGTTGGACCAGAGGAGGACGTTCTGGCAAAGAACGAGCTCATCAGAATAAAATATGGAAGAATGTATGACAGGATTACATTTGACGACTAGGTGACAGATGTCATCTTGATAGAAGGCCGCCGACAGATGAAGATGAACTGGTACATCAGGGGTATGCAGAACATTTTTCTTCGGCGGCTGTTCTTGGTTATAACAGGTAGTAAAATAAATGCAGGTGAAGGAGACAAAAATATGGCAGATTATATAAAGGGCGTGGATCTCTCCGCTGTTGCCGAGGTTGAAGAGCTGGGTGCGAAATATTATGACAATGGTGTGCAGGGAGATATATTTGACATACTTAAGAACTATGGTGTGAATTCTGTGAGACTTCGTCTGTGGAATGATCCGTACACGGAGGACGGCGTACCTTATGGTGCGGGCACAAATGACCTTGAGGTATACAAGAAACTCGCGAAGCGCGCTATGGATCATGGAATGAGCATTCTGCTTGATTATCACTACAGTGATTTCTGGGCTGACCCGGGCAAGCAGAGGGTGCCCAAGGCGTGGAGAGGCATGGATGCGGATCAGCTTGAGCAGGCTGTGTACGACTACACAAGGGAGACTCTTTTAGAGATGAAAGATGCGGGCGTTTTACCTCAGCTTGTTCAGGTTGGAAACGAGCTTACAAACGGACTGATGTGGCCGCTGGGACAGAAGCCGGAGTATGACAATATCGCGAAGTTTGTGAGCGCAGGAATAAGGGCGGTCAGATCGGTTGGCTCTGATATTCCGGTCATGATACATCTCGACAATGGTGGCAACAATCCTATGTATGTGGACTGGTTTGACCACTACATGGAAAGAGGAGAAAATTTTGATATAATTGGAATGTCGTATTATCCGTTCTGGCATGGAACCATGAAGGATCTGGAGGCAAATATGCGGGATATGGCGGATAGATATGGCAAAAAGATAGTTATTGCTGAGGTTTCCATGGGATTTACCATGGAGGACTATGCTGACTATGAGAAACTGGGGCCTGACGATAGAAAGGGCTATGCCACAAAACCTTCACTGGTGGAGAATCTTGACTACTCTATGACACCTGAGGGACAGGCGGAATTTATGAACGACATAATGAAACTGATAGATGATGTTCCTGGTGGCGATGGCTTTTATTATTGGGAGGCAGGCTGGATACCAGTACCGGGAAGCGGCTGGGCTACGGAAGGTGCTCTGTCATATATAGAGGAGTCTGGACCATGCGGAAATGAATGGGCAAATCAGGCACTTTTTGATTATGACGGACATGCTCTGCCGGCACTTAAGACTATACGTGATTACAAGCCGCTGCACAGCGACTATCCACTTAAGTAAATTATGGGGACGGAGGTGTCTGTCCCCTCCGTCCCCGTGGTTTCTGATAGTAAAGTACATATTTTTGATACATTTGGATATGTTTTGGTTGGGCGGGTCTGTGTATAATATATACAGATGCGCCCTTTTAATATATTTGGCAAATTTACAGATGGGGGACAGGACGGGTTGTTCTGATTGATCAGGAGGTAAGGTATGAAAAAAGTAGCATTGTTCATGGATGGCTGGAAGAGGTATTTCACCTATGCCTGGCCGCTTGGATTTATGCAGAAGATAAAGGAAGCCAGGGCTGATGTGAATTTGTACATATTCAACAGCAATGGCAATTGGAACAGGGACGACGGTTACAGCTATGGAGAATACAATATATACAATCTTCCGGAGCTGACAGACTTTGATGGGATCATAATATCTGTCAACAATATCAAATATCCGGAAGTCACGGCGGAACTGCTGGACAGGATAAGGAAGAGCGGAGTTCCGGCTATAAGCCTCGAGACTGCTTTTGACGGTCTGCATTTTGTGGGTATAGACAATTATGATGCCATGTATGACATGACTCGGCATATGATAGAGAAACACGGTGCGAAGAAGGTGTGGTATCTTGCCGGACCGAAGGACAACTATGAGGCTCAGGAGAGATGTCGGGCATTCAGGGACTGTATGGATGAATATGGCCTGACTGTGGATGATGAGGATGTCCTGTTTGGAGATTTTGGTTTCAATGACGGTGTGACGGGCTTTGAGGAGCTGCTCAGAGCACATGGACATACGTGTATAAAACACGAGAAGGACGGACCGGATTACGGCGGCCCTGCGGAGGTGTACGGTGAGATAACCAGTGGCAGTTTTGCGGATTCTGCTCCGGATGCCGAGGCTTCGAATAATGAGGAGATGGATGATAGAAGGCTGGAAGAACGAGAGATAGTGAGGAAGATCCTTCCAGATGCAATAATCTGTGCAAATGACAACCTGGCTGTGGGTGTGTGCAACAGAGCTGAAGCACTTGGACTTTCAGTGCCAAATGATTTTAAGGTTACAGGATTCGACAACTTTGATAAAGCAGCGTACTATACGCCGCGTATAACAACGGTGAGCAGGATCCGTGAGAAGATCGGAGCTGCGGCTGCAGAGATCATGCTGAATATCTGGGCGAGAAACAATCCGGATACCAGCTCTTATATAGATTATAATTGTATATTTACGGAGAGCTGTGGCTGTGGCGCGGATGCTATGCTGAACGGCAGACAGTACCTGAAGAATTATATAATGGGAGTTGTGGAACGCGAGGAGATAGATGAGAGCACACTGGATTTCACGCATTTGCTCAGCAAATGCAAGGATTACAGTGAACTGTATCCGTGCGTTCAGTCCTCATATTCACAGGCAGAGTGTAAGAAATGCGTTATGGTTGTCGACAGATCTCTTGTGGAGATGGGGGGAGCTGGACCGACTCTCTCAGCAGCATACGATGAGGATGTATTTGCTGTGAAAGGCTATCCTCAGAGAATGCAGATCGTGTACAGGCAGGGCATAGCGGATGACGGTGACGATACATACCATAGTATGTTTCCTCTTTTGGATGATGAGACAGGCGGCAATATATTTTTATTTGCGCCATTTCATTTCGGAGAAAAGGCAGTTGGGTTCTGCTGTGTCGAAAATGGATATTACCTCATGGATAAGCAGCTTTGGTCAACTGTAATGAGCGAAGTGAATGTAGCCATGATAAACCTGTTCAACAAATGGAGGCTAGAGCAGATCAATCAGGAGCTTACGGCGATATCCATAAAGGATCCACTTACCCAGATATATAACAGGGAAGGTATGAGACAGATCGCCGCAAAGGCATTTGACAAGGCTGCGGGTCAGGGCAGGGCACTTCTCATAATGTTTGCCGATATGGACAAGCTCAAATATATAAATGACACTTATGGTCACGAGTACGGAGACAAAGCCATAAGGAGTGCCGCAAGAGCCGTAGCAGGCGGAGGCGGAATAAGCAGTATTCCGGTTAGATATGGCGGAGATGAATTTGTATCCATATCTATATACGATGAGGCGGAACCTCCTGAGGAAAGAAAGACGGCAATCCTTGAGAAAGCCAGGGAGATAGCGTCGCAGGAGAAACTTCCATTTGCCCTGGAGTTTAGTATAGGTTATGTTATAACAGCCCCGGATGGTGATAAAACCCTTGAGGAGTATGTGAGGGAAGCGGATCACAGCATGTATCAGGAGAAGATACAGAGAAGGGTAAGCAGATAATAATAAAAAATTATCAAAAAATGGAGAATCAGGTCTTATGTGCTGATTCTCTATTTTCATTTAGTATGTTATAATTAACTGTCATTATGATAGTTTGCGCAAGCACAGCTGTCGCAATGCTCATTATATCATGATTCGCACCTACGGTGCTTTTCGTTGCTGTCGCAACTATCATGATCCAATTCGCCGCTCGCCAATCATGCAAGCATGTTGGCTCACTTGCGCTCATTATATCATGTGGACACAACGTGGATTATTTATATTAGATAATTAGGATCAAAAGGAGGATATACAATGCTTAAGAATGTAACAGACACAGTATTTTATGTGGGTGTGGATGACAAGAACATAGACCTGTTCGAGAATCAGTACATCGTGCCAAACGGAATAGCGTACAACTCATATGTCATCATGGACGAGAAGATCGCTATCATGGACATGGTGGATGCAAAGTGTGCAGACCAGTGGTTTGCAAATGTGGCAGAGGTGCTTGGCGACAGAAAGCCGGATTATCTCATCATATCCCATCTTGAGCCGGATCATTCCGCCAATCTTGGTGATGTGCTTGCGAAGTATCCGGATATCAAGATCGTATCAAATGCCAAGCTTTTCGGAATGCTTCCAAATTTCTTCGAGGTTCCTGTGGCTGACAGAAGCGTGACAGTTGCGGAGGGACAGACACTCTCACTTGGAAGCCATACGCTCCAGTTCTTCATGGCTCCTATGGTCCACTGGCCTGAGGTTATGGTCACATATGAACAGAGTGAGAAGATACTCTTCTCAGCGGATGCATTTGGCAAGTTCGGCACTCTGGATACCGACGAGGACTGGGCATGCGAGGCGAGAAGATATTACTTCAATATAGTAGGAAAGTATGGAATGCCTGTACAGGCACTTCTGAAGAAGGCAGCAGGACTGGATATCCAGAAGATATGTGCACTCCACGGACCAATCCTCACAGAGAATCTTGAATATTACATCGGAAAATATCAGTTGTGGTCAACATACACACCTGAGGATGAGGGAATCTTCATCGCATACTGCAGTCTCCATGGCAACACAGAGAAGGCTGCAAAGAAACTGGCGGAGATACTTGAGGCAAAGGGTGCGCCAAAGGTTGCGATATCAGACCTCTCAAGGGATGATATGGCAGAGTGTATAGAGGATGCGTTCAGATACGACAGACTGGTTCTGGCAGCCCCAACATATGATGGCGGTGTGATGCCTGTCATGGCGGATTTCATCAACCACCTGAAGATGAAGGCGTACCAGAAGAGAAAAGTGGCATTCATTGAGAATGGTTCGTGGGCTCCAATGGCAGCCAAGCTCATGAAGGAACAGATGTCAGCGATGAAGGATATAGAGATCGTGGACGAGCACGTGACCATAAGGTCTGCGTTCAAGCAGTCGGATGTGGCAGCACTCGAGGCTTTGGCTGGAAAACTGTTATAAGAGATAAGGATAATAAACATAAAGTAAGTCTGAAACCGACTTACATACGTAGTTATTATTCATCTAACAGGTGAGTTGTCACAATAAAGTTGTTACACAGAGTTGCTATACATATCGTGAGCAGGGAATTTGAACCCGCCGGTCCTTAGGTGGCGCTGTGAGGCGGCACCTTAGTACCGCTGCAGGGCGAAATAAGCGGAAGCGACCCAGCGAATGATATGTATAGTAGCTCTGTGTTCAAAGATAGAATTGGCAACTCACCGTCCTATCAATAATGTAAGGAAGGTGTAAGACATGGCTAAGTCCATGGTTTCCGGTAAGCCCCTCAGTCTGATGCTGCAGTTTGCCACCCCGCTCTTGCTCGGCAATCTGCTCCAGCAGACGTACAACATAATAGATGCGGCTATTGTGGGGCAGATACTGGGAGATAAGGCTCTGGCGGGAGTTGGAGCAAGCAGCAGTATACAGTTTCTGGTTCTGGGATTCTGTATGGGCTGTTGCACAGGATTTGGTGTTCCTGTTGCAAAGTTTTTTGGTGCAAATAATCTGCACAAGATGAGAAAGTATATATTTAACGGCGCGGTGCTGACGGGCATCATAGCGTTGATGGTCACGATTGTATGTTCGGTGTGCTGTAATCAGATACTTCATCTGCTTTCGGTTCCGCAGGATATATATGACAAGGCATATGCTTATCTTATAGTTATATTCCTAGGAATTCCGTTCACACTCATGTACAACTATCTGTCAAGTGTGCTCAGGTCTCTGGGAGACAGCAGAACGCCGTTCGTGTTTCTGGCGTTCTCGGCAATACTCAACATATTCCTTGACCTGTTCTGTATAGTTGTCCTCAAATGGGACTGCGCCGGTGCGGCTATAGCAACCATCACGGCACAGGCGGTGAGTGGAATATTGTGTCTTGTATATATCTTCAAGAAGGTTCAGATCATGCATCTTGAGGCGGAGGACAGGGAGATAGAGGGCTCTGCAGTGAAGGAACTTCTTGTCATGGGAATTCCGACAGGCCTGCAGTTTTCCATAACCGCCATAGGAAGTATGGTCATGCAGTCTGCAAATAACAAGCTGGGAAGTGTGTATGTGTCAGGCTTCACAGCCGGTATGAGGATAAAGCAGTTCACTATGTGTCCATTTGATGCGTTTGCAACGGCGGCATCTGTGTTCTGCAGCCAGAACCTTGGCGCCGGACAGGCAAAGCGTATAAAGCAGGGCTTGTGGCAGGCGATTGCTGTTGCAGTTGGATACGGTATAGTCGCAGGACTTGTGATGATAATATTTGGAAGACCGCTCTCCATGATATTTGTCAAGAAGAGCGCAGTGGATGTGCTTGACGCATCTGCGAAATACCTCAGATGTATGGGATTTTTCTACTGGAGTCTCGGTATATTGAACGTGGCGCGTATGGTGACACAGGGACTTGGATATTCCGGTCGGGCTATATTTTCAGGTGTTACAGAGATGGCGGCCAGGATCATAGTGAGCCTGGGATTTGTCGGAACATTTGGATTCACGGCCATCTGCTTTGCTGATCAGACGGCATGGGTCACCGCGACTATTTACATATTGCCGACATGCCTTTACTGTGTGAAGAAGTCTACGGCGAAGATTGCGGCGGCGACGTAGTTGTATATTGTTATGGATAATTGGAAGTAAGAAAAAACACCTCGGTTTGAGGTGTTTTTTTAAGTATTCTTAAAACTAATAAATATAAAGTTCAGTTGGTGACGATAGGTCACCAACTGGTAATATTTTGTAACCGTTTTATTTGTGCCAGTGCAATGAGAAGGTTGATATCGAGATTACTATAATATACAACAATACATTAAATCATAAATTTGTTGACTTCATCATTTATCTCAAATTTAGTTTCTTTGTCTGAAAGTCCAATATCTATCATGCCACGGCCGTCAAGTTCATCGCCAGGAAATAATATCTCTAAGTGCTTACCTTGTAACAGGCATCCGAGATCCTCTTTTGAAATCGATATATTGACGTATCTCTTGCTTTCCTTTGCAACTTCAGCATTTGCCATGAAACTTCCGTCGTTTGAATTTTTTATATTATATTCAGGTTTGCTCATATTGATCGTCTCCTTGCTGTTATGTAATAATGCCATATTTAGGTATATCACTTCTTATTGTTATCATCAAGCAGTTTGGGAGCGTTTTACATATTGCTTTGAGTCAAAACTATCGGTCAAACCGTCAAATGTGTCAACTCTCAACAGGAACAGTGGAGGAAGTATTCCCACTTTGACATATCCATATATTCATTATAAAATTAACCTGATTTTAATTTTTCTCATATTTTAGATTAATCATCGGTTGGTATAGTAACAACATCAGTTGATGATATCAGCAACAAACGATAAGAAAGATGACAGATCATCGGAAGACGATGAAAATAAGATAATGAGAAAGGGTGTAAAGATCATGGATAAACTGGAAAAGGTAGAAAAGTTAAGAGAAAAAACAGGTGTAAGTTACGAAGATGCGAAGAATGCGCTTGAGGCGTGTGATTACGATCTGCTGGATGCGATCATTTATCTGGAGAAGCTGGACAAGGTGAAAGCCCCTGAGGTGGAGAGCTTTACCACAGGCGCAGAGCAGCAGACATCAACAGAGTTCGAGCAGGCACAGCAGAAATATACAAATGACTGCAATAAAGTGACGTTTGGACAGATGATGGACAAATTTTTCAAATGGTGCGGCAAGGTGTTAAAGAAGAGTGTGGACAGCACATTCATAGTAGAACGCAGAGGCCAGACCATGATAAACGTTCCGGTTCTGGTGCTTGTGATCGCACTCATACTTGCATTCTGGGTAGTGCTTCCACTTCTTGTTGTAGGTCTCTTCTGTGAGTGCAGGTACCATTTTGAAGGAATTGGTGACATCAACGTAAACCTTAATAGCGCATGTGACAAAGTAGCCGACTCAGTAGACAACCTTAAGTCCGACGTCAATAACAAGTAATCAGAAAGATATATAAAAACAATATCAACACAGAATAAAAAGCTATATGTAATAAAAACAACATATATATCAAGTTGGTATAAACTGAAAAAGAAAAATATTAAAAGTAAAAACAGACATAAAAAAGATGAAAACAGGAATATCTTTTACCGATATTCTGTTAATTACCAGCTGATATAGTTTGGTTTTGAGAATGTAATGTCTGTGAAATATACCTCTGCAATGGGTAGCCGTGGCGACTGAGCTTTGGTGCTTCTTGCCGAGGCATATTTCACAGGCTTACTTCAAAACCAAACTATATCAGCGTCCGTCATAAAAGAAAGGAAAAAGATATGGCACAGAAGATTCTCATTGTGGAGGATGAAGAGAAAATTGCAAGATTTGTGGAGCTGGAGCTGCTGCATGAGGGATACGAGGCGGAGAAGGTATTTGATGGAAGAACAGGGTTGGACAAAGCTCTGTCCGGTGGCTTCGACCTCGTGGTGCTGGATGTGATGCTTCCGGGACTCAACGGTCTGGAGGTGCTTCGAAGAATCCGCAAGGAGAGTGATGTGCCGGTCATCATGCTGACCGCGAGAGATGCGGTCATGGACAAGGTATCTGGTCTTGATGCCGGTGCAGACGATTATCTCACCAAGCCATTTGCCATAGAGGAGCTGCTTGCCAGGATAAGGGTTGCGTTGAAGAGACGCGGAGTTGCGGAGGTTCACACACACAGGATAGAGATCCGTGGAGTGTGCATGGACACCGACAGACATGAGGTCACAGTGTGCGGCGAGATAGTTGAGCTGACAAACAGGGAATTTGAGCTGCTCAGGACGCTCATGGAAAACAAGGACATCGTGATGGACAGGGAGAAATTGCTCAGTGCAGTGTGCGGATACGATTACCTTGGAGAGACAAACATCATAGATGTGTATGTGAGGTATCTGAGAACAAAGATAGATGACAGATTTGGAGTTAAGCTGATCACCACCGTCAGAGGTGTCGGATATGTTATCAGAGAATGACCATTTTGGATGCCAGGATAGAGCAGATAGATATGTGACAAGCCAGCAACGCATGGCACGGATACGCACAGATAGAGAGAAAATACATGGGAAAGAAAACTAACGAAAACAAAAGAATGTCATCGATAGCCAGAAGGATAAATATGAGCTTCTGGCTAAAAGAACTGGGCAATGTGATACTTATAGATATCGTCATTGCCTTTCTTATTGTAAGCGCATTTGCCGTGTGGGGAAGAAAGCAGCTTCCACAGGGCGTGGGCGGAATGAGATATTACGTTGAGAAAAATGAAGATGGCGGAGCGTATGAATATATAATAGAAGGGTCAGATGAGAAGAAGTACAGATATGACGTTAAGATCCTTTGGGATATCATAGAGCTTCCGGGCATTATATTGCTGGGGATGGAGACTATAGTGTTGTTTGCTGCGTTGTTCAGGACAGCGGATGTCAGAAGGAGATTAAAGCCGTTGAACGATCTGGCAGTTACGGCGGAAAAGCTCAGCAAAGAGCCGATGGATCACAATAAGATAGACGATCTGGAGAAAGCCATATCACACCTGTCTGCGGATGATGACGAGCAGGTTATACACACCGGAGACAAGGATCTCCAGAGCATAGAGATCGCGCTCAACAATCTGCTCAGAAATATGAAGGAAAATGAGAAACGTCAGATGAGATTCGTGTCGGATGCTTCCCACGAGCTCAGGACGCCTATTGCGGTGATCCAGGGATATGTGAATATGCTCGACCGATGGGGTAAGGAGGACGAACAGGTTCTGGAAGAGTCCATAGAGGCGCTGAAAAATGAATCCCAGCACATGAAGGAGCTTGTGGAACAGTTGTTATTCCTTGCAAGGGGCGACAGTGGAAGGCAGCACCTGAACATGGAGAAAACCGATCTCAACCGCATGGTAAGTGAAGTGTGGGAGGAGTCCATGATGATAGACGAGAGCCACAGATATGAGTTCCGTGGTACTGAGAATGAGGCGTGTGTGCTCGGCGATGTGGCGATGATCAAGCAGTCCGTCAGGATATTTGTCCAGAACGCGGCGAAGTATTCTGAACCCGGCACGGCCATAATACTCGGTGTAAAAGAGGAGCCCGGTTATGTCAGTTATATGATAGAGGACGAGGGAACCGGAATGAATCCGGGCGATCTGGCTCATATATTTGACAGATTTTACCGCTCGGATGAGGCCCGGAATAATGAGACCGGAGGCTCAGGTCTTGGCTTGTCCATCGCTAAATGGATAGTTGATGCCCACGGAGGTACCATACAGGTAATATCCAGAGCGGATATAGGATCAAGATTTGTTGTGAGGTTTCCTAAAATTGCTTAAAAAGAGAGGTTGCATATATTTATTGGTAATCTGAGTATCTGTGGTTGCTGAACAATCCCAGAATACAGCCTGCACTTCCTAAAATTATGTATTCTTTCATAAAAGAGGCGAGAGTCTTAACTGAGTGAACATCAATATACCATGGTATGATAGCATTAAAGAGATTTCCTCCGCTAAGAGACAGGATGATCAGTGTAAATGATAAAATGATGGCTATGGTGATGTTCTTCGCTGTATATACTGTGCCGTAATATAAACCGCAGAAGCAATATATTATAATAAGATTTTTGGCTATAAATCTTTCTGGGTAGAGAATTGTCCTGAAGAACAACAACGATGTTATGGCACACATTAATAAAGACAGGTATAAAAATGGAATAATTGTTTCTACCCATTTTATTCTGTGGGCTATGTAAAAAAGTTCCCGGCTTGGGCTATATACAAACGGCATAAAGGTTATTGTATATAGCAGCATAACGCACACAGGATATGCTATGCAGTAACACTGTTGCAGTGCGTTTTCTTTATCCTGCAGATCAAGGGGTTTCATCATCATAAAGCCCGTAATAGCAGCTAAAACAGCTATAATTACACAGAGTATCATTCCCTTACGCAATATAAATAGTGAGTTATGTATTCTTTGCACCATAGTTACACTCCGTTCCTGTAAGACTTAAGAATATACATGTATCCATCTTCCAAAGTGGGATCAGCTGATGCAGGCTCTGAGGTATCAATAGAAGGGGAAGCCAAAAGCCTGGTCATGGCTGTTTTGATTCCGTCTGTAGTGTCTTTTGCAATTATATAGCCTTGATCGATAATTTCTATATAATCACACAAAAACTCCGCATCGTCTACGATGTGTGTGGATATAATAATTATCTTGTCATCACAATTGGTTTGTTTTATAAGATCCCTGAATCTGAGTCTTTCCTCAGGATCAAGACCTGCTGTCGGTTCATCGCATATTATTATAGGGGGATTGCCAAGAAAAGCCTGGGCGATTCCAACACGTCTCACCATTCCGCCAGACAGAGTATGAGCCTTTTTGTCAATATAACTTGATAAATTGACACTTTCTATAACTGATTCGATGTCTTCATCAAGACTACATGATGAAATACCCTTGGAAAATGCAATATAACGCATACATTCTCTTACGGTCATTCCGGGAAAAAGACCAAATTTCTGAGGCAGATACCCGATATCAACAGAATGTATATTTGCTCCGTTCAGGAGAATGCTTCCGGTAGCTGATGGATATAACCCAATAAGGGATCTCATGAATGTGGTTTTGCCGGCACCATTAGGACCGAGTAGTCCGTGTACTCCTGATTCAAAATTACAGTTTAAATTGTGAAGAATTGTGTTCCCTCCCAAAGTAGTTGTCATATTTTTTATTTCCAGCATAATAATCCCCCTTTATCTGAACGGATACAAGTTACTTTATTCTGTTGTTTCAGTGATGCCAAGTTCGTCGTATACATCTTCCTGAATCTTTTGAAGTTCCTCATCGGTGAGAATTGAATCAATATTGTACCAATTACCTGTCTGTATATAATTGGTGTAGTAAATATCCAAATTACCTGCAGCATCAAACATCACCATGTCAGAACCGTACATATATGCATTTCTGTGTATTGGTTGTATCAGGATTGTTTTCCCGATAAGGGAATAATCAGTTGCCTTTTCTTCAGGTGTATAGTTTATATATTTTTTTATCTGGCTTGTTATGTAGTGGTTTCGACTCGGATCGGTGTCCGCGCCAATATATGGGAAAATGTATCGCACATTATCAATAATCTGTTCTCTCCAAAATATGCCGGAAACAATGCTTAGCTGATCACTGAAACCACTGAACGTGTCACCGGACAAGCTGAGATTGCTATACGTAGTAAAATCAGAGTATATGGATACTGTGAACCTGCTCAGATCCTTAGGAAGCTGGCAATATCCGTTTTGAAATAAGTCTCCATTTCCAGCAATTGGGTAATACGGGAAGTTCCCAGGAAGATATGCACCATTTTCCCCTGTGTAGCAAATATTGTAGGATTTTCCTGTATACTTTATGTATATGGATGAGAGATTGCCGGCTTCGTTGTATATGCATAGCTTATTCCCATTTCTGCTATAGCGGATAGCATTATCCTTATCATCTGCTATATAGTCGATATTGTAATCTTTACAGAGTATAAAATGGTATTCAGGGAGACTGGTGTCTGATAGCTGCATATACATATCTGCGATCAAATTCTTCCTTATGTCAAAATGTATGTTATACTCTGTAACATAAAAATCTATTTCCTTTGTTGGAGTAAGTAATTCCTGTTCATTTGCAAATAAATCCGAGGAATCGTCTGCGTATCCAGGGTTACTACCATTATATGGGATGTTGCAGATATAAATAAAGGAAAACGAGCATAACACTGAAAATATGGTGGCAAAAATCAAAGATAACTTCTTGTATCTGAAGAAATTTGTGATCAAATATACGGAGATCACGCCAAATACTATATACAAAGGTTTGGACAGAAAATGTATATTTACAGGAATTAAAGCTGCTTCATCTGGAATATAAGTAAGAGAAGCACAGAATATATTGGATATTTCCTGTATACTGCCGATTTTATCTTCCGCAGGAAAGGTGAACTTACCCGATTGCAATATGGCAACTATAGTGAACCCAAATAATGCAAGATAGGCAAGGATAGTATTGTTGATATACGATATGATGAGCCCAGTCATAACCGCACAAGTGTTAACCATAAATACATGTGTGAAAATAGCCTTAATTGTATATATATAAAAGTCTGCAGAGGAAGAACCTGACAGTATACAAAGGCATATACATATAACTAACATGCACATACATAATAAGACATTTATGATAGAGAGAATAAGCAGTTGCTGTGATTCTCTTTTAATTGATGACATAGTGTATGTGCTTATGCTCTCTACCACATTGGTTTTTTTTACGATAGATGTGTATTCAAAGGACAAGTACAAAAACAGAATATAATAATATATGGAATTTCCAAGCATCATATCTGTATGTTCAACTATATCAATGTAGTTAAATTCTCTAAGCAGACTGTCTTCAATGAATTTGTATACTGAGTATAAAATACAAAATATGATAGCAGCGATGGAAGGCCAAAAGCATTGTGGAGTTTTCCTGAATAGTATGTAATTCTGTTTAAGCATTGCTTTACCTCCTATCAATAATAAATTATAATTAGAAAAACTTAGTTGTACTAAGATTTACTCAAGATGTATTAATTGGTAAATGAAAGGCGGAAGATGTTAAAAGTTGCTATATGTGATGATGAGCAGAAGGATATAGACATTGCAGAAAAATGCATATTGGAGTATTCGTTTAAACACAATCTGGATATTGAATGCGCCAACTACAGGACGGGGCAGGAATTGCTGGACAAGCTGGAATCTGGTGAACATTATGATTTTTTTGTCTTTGATGTGGAAATGGAGAAGGAGGATGGAATATATATCGCCTCAATTATCCGAAAAAGATACGACAAAAATGCAATTATCATTTTTGTAAGCAATTACCCGGGACATATGGGACGGAGCTTTTCTGTGCATGCATATAATTATATTCAGAAACCTCTTAAATATATAGAGTTGGAACAAGTATTATCTCAGGTTTTGCGTGAGATAAGGGACATGGAGTTTAATAAGTTGATTGTGCCAGCGGCAGATGGAGAAAGAGTTGTTAATATATCTGATATTATGTATATAGAAACCTCGAGAAAATTTCAAAAGAGTGTAGATATTCATTCTGCAAAAGAGATTATACAGGTTACAGGAAATTTAAAAAAATGGTTTAACTTGTTAAAGGACAAAAGGTTTGTATACAGCTTTAAGGGGTATATTGTAAATATAGATCACATAGTTACCTTGAGAGGCGGGGAGCTTGTTTTGGATAATAACGAGATTATTCCGTTGTCAAGGAAATATGAGGAAGAGGTAAGGAAGAGTCTTATTAATACGGTTATATCAGATGTGGGGAGCATCAGAGGTTAAAGGGTGAGTTATTTAGTATTAATTTTTATATCAGCAATTATGGATGCTGTGACTGTAAAAGTTTATGTAGAGAAATGGCTTGGAAAGCCTACGCTTAGAATATCGACAATAGCATATTGGGGTATATTTATTTTAACAGAGCTGGCTTCAAGAGGCGGACAGCTTTTCATGATAGACGTGTCACAGGAGAAAGCAATGGTCAGCCAGGTGTCCGCACATATAGTTATCATGCTCGTATTTATTTGCCTATATGATTCCCGTATAGCTGAATGTATATCTGCGTTTATTATATGGGTATTGGGTTATCTGGTGAGCATCGGTTTATCTGATGTAGTGGTAATTACAACGGATCAGATGCTGTATGACGGTGGAATAACTCATCTGATCTCGGTGATGGATATGTATGCACAGTTTATTATGCTGCCTGTCCTGATCATAATACTGGTAGTGAGAAATTATGTATCAGGTAGATATTCATTTAAACAGTTGGTCATAGTGCTTATAACTCCAATGATAAGTTGTTATCTATACTTGATAATACCAGAACAGATCGTGCTTTTGTCAGGGTATGGATTTATATTTGTGCTGATAATTGTGCTGGTCTTAAATGTTTTGAATTATTATCTGTTTGATAACATGGTGGATAATTATAAATTGAAAAATCAGGTAACAATGCTTGGTTATCAGTTGGAGCATCAGTCGGATAAATATGACCAATTGGTTCTTTCTTATAAGAAAATTGGCAGTATGGTTCATGATACCCAAAAGCATATAAGCTATATAAGGTCATGCATAGAAGAGAAAGAATATGACAGGATAAGAACAGTATGTGATAGATATGAGGAAGAATTAAAAAATAAATATGTTGTTTCAAAAACAGGAAATCTTGTTATTGATACATTTGTGAACAGTGCGTATACATTTGCCCAAAACAATGGCGTGAAATTTCATACGGATTTTAAGTTCGATAAAAATTCAATAATGGTCTCTGACTATGATATGTGTATAATAATAGGAAATCTGCTGGATAACAGTATCAATGCATGTAAGAAACAGAAGGAAAAAGAGGGGGTATATATAAAGCTGGCAATAGTGCAGACAGATCGGCATTTGGTAATAGATGTGAAAAATAGCAGTACACAGTCTGACGTGGGCGGCAGTAAGGATATGACTCATGGATATGGTATACAAAATGTGAAAAATACCATGGACAAGTACAATGGAATAATGGAGATAAAGAATACATATGGGGAATATGAAACACTTGTGCTGATCCCCATAAATCAGGATTAAATGTACATAAACCGCATGCCCCCGCATAAACTGTAAAAACAGAATATGCGGGGGCTTTTTCTTTGAAGGATTACATAGAAGAGCGGGCAATCGAAGCGGCAAATTATATCATAGACACAAGGGCGACTGTGAGACAGACAGCGGACAAGATGGGTATAAGCAAATCAACGGTGCACAAGGATATAACGGAACGGCTGGTCCGTATAAGACCCATGCTGGCGGCCCAGGCCAGGGTGGTGCTGGACGCCAACAAGGCGGAGAGACATATAAGAGGAGGGCTTGCCACGAGGGAGAAGTATCTGCATGTCACAAAGTTTTAACATAGCTTATGTTGTATTTTTCTCTGATTTGGGTTAAACTTTTGATGATTATATAATAGTGGACTAAGTGTGGGCTATTAGAAAATGGCAGTTTAACTATAGATTAGAGGTTAGGATATGAGATTTATTCATGTTTCGGATGTGCATTTGGGGATGATTCCTGACAAGGGAAAGCCTTGGAGCGATGTCCGTGCGAAAGAGATAGAAGAGACATTTGACAGGATCCTGGATATTGCGGAGGAGAGAAAGGTAGATCTGCTCCTCATTGCCGGCAATCTGTATCACAGTGCGCCGAAGGCAGCGGATCTTGCAAAGCTTGATGCCAGACTTGCAAAACTTACAAATACAAGAACGGTGATCATTGCGGGTAGTAGTGATTACATTGAAAGTGGATCTCCATCGGAGAATTATGAGTTCACATCGAACACAGTGCTTCTTCCGGCTGGGGAGTTCAGCAATGCGTATTTTGAAGATATAAATACCTGTGTGACCGGTTTCAGCTATGGACAGGCGGAATACACGGAGGATTTCTCAGAGGGGATAGATGCCCAGACGGAAGGCGCTGTCAATATACTTCTCATGCATGGAGGAGATGCCAGCCACAGTCCATTTAATTTCCGAAAGCTGGCTGACACAGGATTTGACTATGTGGCACTCGGACACCTGAGAAAGCCGAAGCACATGGTGAAGAACCGTATGGCATATCCGGGATCGCCGGAGCCTTTGTCACCTTCTGACACAGGAAAGCATGGCTTTATTTATGGACAGATAATAAACGGAGAGACAAGGATAAAGTGGGAGCCTGTTGCCTGCAGGAATTACATCAACCTTGGACTTGAGATAAAGCCGGAATATACTGACAGACAGATCGAGCATGCTGTTCTGAAACAGATCGATAAGATGGGAACGCAGAACATATATCGGGTTATCCTGAAGGGTCAGAAGGGGCGCGGAGTGAGACCTCAGTTTGATGATGTGTCTCAGGATTACAAGATATATGAGGTTGTGGATAATACGATGTTCGAGTACAATGCTGATGGTCTCAAGAGGGACAATGAGCACAATGTACTTGGAAGATTTATCGCTGAGTTGTCCGGTGAGGATGACGAGGTCAGCAAAAAGGCACTTGAATATGGTCTTGAGGCGATCATAGCAACTGGAGAAAAGTAATGTATATAAATAAACTTTTTTTGAAAGAATTTGGAAAATTCAATAACAAAGAAATAAAGCTGGACAAAGGCTTGAATGTGCTCTATGGAGAGCCCGGAGCCGGCAAGAGTACGATCAGGGATTTTGTGTCCGGTATACTGTATGGTATGAATAAAACCAAGGGTCTTGGAACCCGGGGAGACAATTTTGCATTAAGAAAGCCATCCGGTGGAAATGGATATGCCGGAAAGGCACAGGTGACAAATGCCGGAAAGAGTCATCTTATGGAGAGAAATTTCAACATGTCCACGGACGGTGCAACGCTCACTGATATAGAGAGTGGTAAGGATGAGAGACTTGTGTCTAAGAATTCCTACAGAGGTGTCCTGTTTGATATGGACAAGAGCACATTTGTGGATGCAATGTGTGTTGATCCGCCGGAGGAGATGGGCGGAGATGACAAAGCTTTGTGTGACAGACTCGAGAAGTATCTTCAGAATATGAAGGAGACGGGCTGCAGCGGAATAAACAGAGCAGACGCAGTGGCGTATCTTGAGAACGAAAAGAAGAAATATGACAATCAGAAGTATCTGGTTCAGATAGAAGAGCTGGAAGCCCAGATGGATGAGCTGGGTGAAGTTGATAAGGAGCTTGAAGACATCCGAACTGCCAGACGTGAGGAGCTTGATGCTTATAATATGGAGATCGCACGTTTGAAGAGAGAGGCAAGGCAGCTCGTGAATGAAAAGGATGCTGGGATCCCTGACGAGGATGAGGACAGGGAGCGAAGCAGAATATTCCTCGAGGTTGAAGCTATAGATGATGAGGATGAGCTGAAGGAGAAAAAGAAGCAGGAGAAGAAGGACAAGAAGCTGACGGACAATATATTTGTCATAATGGCAACAGGAATACTGGTTGTTGCGGTGGTCATGCTAGTGGTTCACCTTGTTGGTTTTCAGAAGTCCATACAGCAGCTATTCACGATATGTACGATTGCGTTTGTTGCTATAACCATCATAGATGGATTGTTCAGGAAAGGCGCATTTGACAGTGATAAGCTTCCGTCTGAGGAGGAGTTCAGGAGAACCATATATGAGATGGGAAGAGCAACTGAGTCGAGGACGGTTCGCGTTGAGATAGACAGAGCTTTTCAGGAGGAGCATGACAGGAAGCTTGATATGTTCAAGTTCCAGGAGCATGATGCCATAGAGAAGAGGGATGCCTACTATGAACTCAAGGAGAAGAGAGACGCCATATTTGCCGATTATGATGTGCTTGAGACTGAGAAGAAGGCCATAGATAAGGCTATCAATACCATAATGGACATATCGGAGGAGTTCTCAGGACTGTTTGCCGGTATGGACGGCAGAGTATCGGATATTCTTAGCGCACTCTCCGGTGGACAGTATCAGGAGGCAAAGCTCGATGATGAGATGCATGTTGCAGTGAAAAAGGATGACCATTTCTTCCGGGCGGAGTTCCTGGGACATGAGGTCGTTCGGCAGGTGTATCTGGCTGTGCGGCTGGCTGTTGCAGAGATACTTAACAACGAGAAAATGCCACTTGTGCTGGACGATGTGATAGATGTAACCGATGAGAGTCAGCTCACGGGAGTGCTCAAGGCGATGAGTATGGTGAACACGGAGCAGACGATATTGCTTACATCCGATAAGGATCTGGTTAACAGACTTGAGGATATGCATATAGCATGCAATGTGGTGACATTGTAGAAAGTTTCTAATAATAAATAATTAAAAGACCTGCGGAAGCTTGCGATACATGGTATGTATCAGGTGAGCTTACGTAGGTCTTTTTTGTAAGTCTATAATTGTATATTAGTAATTCTCGTAGTTATCTGAGATAGTGTGCTTCTCCTTGTACTCAGCAATTCTCGCACTGATTCTCTCTGATGGATCAAGAAGATCGCTGAGAGATGCATCGTGGTTGAGGTGATCGATAATGAGTGCAATGTACTTGCTCATGTCGGCTGATACATACCAGTCGCGGTCTGCAAGCTCAGGAAGCTGATAAGTGAGGTTGGTTGTGATGACCTTCTCAATGAGACCTTCCTCGTGACACTTGTCAAATACCTCAAGACCCTTGGTGAAGAGACCAAATGTAGCAAGTGCAAATACTCTCTTAGCCTTTCTTGCCTTGAGTTGCTTGGCAACATCTATCATACTCTCGCCTGATGCGATCATGTCGTCGATGATGATAACATCCTTGCCTTCAACTGAATCACCGAGAAACTCATGGGCAACGATAGGATTACGTCCGTCCACAACTCTTGAGTAATCTCTTCTCTTGTAGAACATACCTACATCTACACCGAGAAGGTTAGCGAAGTAGATAGCTCTGTGCATAGCACCCTCGTCAGGTGATATAACCATCATGTGGTCGTTATCTATCTCAAGATCAGGAGTTGATCTAAGAAGTGCCTTTACAAACTGGTAAGTAGGCTTTACGTTCTCGAAACCGCTCTTTGGAATAGCATTTACAACACGTGGGTCGTGAGCGTCAAATGTAACGATGTTGTCTACACCATACTGCTGAAGCTCCTGGAGCATAACTGCACAGTCGAGGGACTCGCGTCCTGATCTCTTGTGCTGACGGCTCTCATACAGGAAAGGCATGATGACAGTGATCTTTCTAGGCTTGTCTGTCATGGCAGAGATGATTCTCTTCAGATCAGCATAGTGATCGTCAGGAGACATTCTCTGAGTCTGGCCACCCATGGTGTATGTGCAGCTATAGTTTCCTACATCAAGCATGATATATATGTCTTTACCGCGGACTGACTCGTTGACAATACCCTTTGCCTCACCTGAACCAAATCTAGGGCAGTCTGCCTTGATAAGGTAAGAGTCCTTCTCGTAACCGTGGAATACGATGCTTGACTTGTTCTCGTTCTGACGGTTCTTTCTCCATTTTACGATATAAGAATCGACCTTCTCTCCGAGAGGTACAATGCTCTTATGAGCAATGATTCCTAAGCTTCCTACAGGTATTGTTTCCAACTTGCTATCGTCTGGCATAATAAAAATCCTCCTAATTTGCTTTCGTTGTCTACCTTTTGTTCCTGGCTATGCTTTTCATTCTTTTTACATAGCGGATGTTATCTCCGTAGAGATTGAAGATGAGATAGCTATCAACTATTCGTGACATGATACGCTCTGTATACCTGTTCTTGAATTCCTGCAGATCAAGATTGGTAGAAATGAGAGTAGACTGTCTCTTGATAGTTCTCGTATTTATAATCTCAAATAACTGAGACAGGACAAATGAGTTGGTGTACTCTGTGCCCAGATCGTCAATTATAAGAAAATCGCAGTTATATATGTAGTCATACAGCATCTTCTGATGCGGTTCATGACCACCCTTTATTATAATGTCCTGTAAGATATTATCAAATAAATTTATCGCCGACAAGTATAAAACTGTATAACCTTTGTCTAAAAGTTCCTTAGCGATACAATTTGTCAGGAAGGTCTTGCCTGTTCCGGTCTCTCCATATATAAGAATGCCCGGTCTGCTGTCCTGAAAATTCTCTGTGAACTGTCTTGATGCAGACAATATGCTCTGTGCATTCTGGTAAGGAGTGTAATTGTAGCCAGCAATGTGTTCATCTCTGTAGAAATCAGGATTGAAGCTGGCAAAATTCTCCGTCTCCAGCACCTTCTCTATGGTGGACTGCTGGTACAACTGGCTGATGACCATGTGTTTCAGACATGAACATGGCTTACCATCTACATATCCGCTGTCTCTGCATGCGGGGCAGTTGTATATCGGTGCCAGATAATCGTCAGGGTATCCGGTCTGTGCCATGAGCTGATGCTTCTCATCGCGGAGAGCGTGGTTCTTCATGGAGAGTGCTTCTTCATCCACTTCCTGATGCAGTATCCTTGCCCTTGATGCCTGGACGGCACTGTGGGCGATGGCATCGTCGATCTCCTTTATACGAGGGATCCTGGCATATACCTCAGCTTTTCTGTTGTCCTGTCTGCGAAGATTGTCCTGTCTGATCCTGCTCAGTCGGGACAAAATATCATCATAATTTATATTGCCCATAATATGTATATATTACCTCTTGTCAAGATTGAGTTCATCTGCAAGCATCTGTTCCAGCTTGTCCAACTGGTTGGACATGTCTGTCTGCTTGAAGTTCGCAAATCCATTCGGATTCCTGGTGGCTGCAGGCTGCGCTGTGGCCGCTGATTTCTTCTTGAGGAACTCCTGATCGAGCAGTTCGACATCCCTAATGGATTGTACACCATTCTTATGCCAGTTTTCAAGAATTCCATTGACATATGCGAAGTTGGCGGACTGTGGCTTGGAGATTATGGCCTTCTCACATGCCAGAAGGATAAGATCCTCTGAGAAATTCATCTCACCTGTCCACGCGTCAATGTATGCGGTCTCTATGCTGGTAGGATTGCTTCTGCGTATTCCGAGTGCAGAGAAGACCTTTCTGTAAAATGGGTTGTAGGCGGAGCTGTCTGCCTTGGCCTTGTCGACCGTGTCGATTCCTTTTTCATACCATGCTATGGCTACGGTCTCCGCATATCTGAAGCTTGCCTTGCCCATGGTCAGACAGTATTCGATCAGATATTCGATGAGCTCCTGGGAGAAGCCAAGCTGGTCGTATATGTATATGAGACTTTCTGATTCAGGCATGGAAAGCGGTCTGCCAAAATATGCCTCTGTCTCAAACATAATATCAGAGAGAACCTCGTCCTCCTGTTTCTTCCTAAGAAATTCTGGTGTAACTGTTATCTTGTCAGGCAGAGTGCGCTCCGGCACCTCGGCCTTGTCTTCGTCTGCGATCGTCGCCGTGATCTCGCTGTTGTTATCGTCATCTCCGGTGGAATAATCCACGCCGAGAATAGAGAGGTCGTCAACTCCGCTGTCGGAGGAGCTGCCCTTGTCGTGAAGAGGGAGAAGAGTTATTCCTGTAAGCTCCTTCTTCTTGTTGTAGTTGAGCTTCATAACATCCTGGCTTATCCAGTATTTTATGGCTCTGCAAATATCCTTCTCTGTGAGATTAAAATGATCTGCTATGTTGGCGACAGACACGGGTTTACTGGAAGACATAAGTCTGACCAGATACAGATATACCTTAACAAATTCTCCGCTGGCGGAGGTCATGTAATAGTCTATAAAAAAGTTTGATATAGAGGAATATGTTTCGTTTTTTTCTGTTGTAATAGTAATGTAGCTCATGTCAAAAAACTCCTTGATCATACTCCTGAAATAGCGCATTTCCCTTAGCGCAAATGCATTATAACATGAACTTTTTGGAATGCAAACAGAACATATAGTCGGTTGGGAAAAATGGTGGGGATGTGGATAATGTGGATAATGTGGACGAAAAAGTGACATAAAAATACAAAAGTCATAGTTTAACAGGGCTTTGTAATATTTCTGTAAAAATTATGTCAACAAAAAAATATAAGCTCTGTGGGGAAAACTTTCCCACAGAGCTGTGTGGATAATGTGGATAACTAATTTTTTATCAGGTCATTTCCGATAGAATAGACGTTTCCGGCGCCCATAGTTATCAACAAATCATTTTTTTTGCAATTTTTTAAGAGATAATTTTCTATATCGTCGAAAGATGGAAGATAGAACGCATCAGTACCCGTCTCGGCGATCTTCTCGGCGAGTTGCTTTGCTGAGACAAGTCCGGTATCCTTCTCTCGGGCTGCATAAATATCTGCCACGATGACGTGGTCACATACCTTGAGTGCGTCTACAAACTCATCGAACAGAGCGTAGGTTCTTGAGTAAGTGTGTGGCTGGAATACGCACCACAGTTCGTTGTAGCTTGTGTTCTTTGCTGCCTTCAGTGTGGCTGCTATCTCAGTTGGATGGTGAGCGTAGTCATCCATGACTCTCACGTTGTCGAGGATGGTTCCTTTGTACTCAAAACGTCTCTCGGCACCGACACACTCTGACAGTCCCTGTTTGATGACATCTATGGAGATTCCAAGTTCAAGGGATGCCGCTATGGCTGACAGTGAGTTGTATACGTTGTGCTCACCGAATACCTTGAGTGTTATGTCAGTGATCTCTTTGCCGTCCACAACCAGTGTATAGGTTGGATGGCCGAAGTCATCAAATCGTATATTGTGTGCTGAATATTTGTTCTGTGCGCCCTTTCCAAATGTTACCACGCGGCACTCGAGGTCTCTGACAACGGTATCATAATACTTCATATCGCCGTTCACGATGACCAGGCCCTCCTTTGGAGTCTTGGTGGCAAATACATGGAATGACTCAGCGATCTCATCTATATCCTTGAAGAAGTCAAGGTGGTCGGCATCCACGTTCAGTATGATACTGATAAAAGGCTTAAATGCGTGATAGCTGTTGGTGTACTCACATGCCTCTGTTACAAAGTATTCAGATTTGCCTACACGGATATTGCCGCCGATGCTGTCGAGGATTCCTCCGACTGATATGGTAGGATCAGTGTCTGCATCTATGAGGATGTAGGACAGCATGGAAGTCGTTGTTGTCTTGCCGTGGGTTCCACTGACGGCTATGGAATATTTGTAATTCTCCATGATCTGGCCGAGAAGCTGGGCTCTGGTGAGCATAGGAATGTTCTTCTCCACTGCGGCCTTGAACTCTTCATTGTCAGGATGTATGGCTGCTGTGTATACGACCAGATCTATGTTGTCTGTTATGTTAGATGCACACTGACCGATGTTGATAAGCGCTCCCATGTCGGCAAGCTGATCGGTGATTTCGGATGCTTTCATATCTGATCCGGTAACCTTGAATCCGGCCTTCAGAAGTATCTCTGCGAGACCGCTCATGCTTATTCCGCCTATTCCCATGAAATGGACGTTGATTGGCTTTGAAAAATTGATCTTGTACATTTGTATTTCGCCTTCCTTATATAAAAGATTGATTACTATATTTAAAAGTGTTTTTTATTATAGCATAACTGCCCTCAAATGAAAATAAATGGTTTTGGTCAATTGCATAGATTGTTATTGAACGAAAATTATGTTATAAATGGAGGTAGTGTGATGGAAGCTGAGGAGAAAACTGCAAAACTCATGCGTATCGTAGAGGGCGCAGAAGAGGTAGAGAAGATGGATGCATTGCTCAGCCTGGCTATAACGGGCGGAGATTATAACTGGATCTAAGAGGTATACATATTAGGTATACAGGGGCAAAGATCAATATAATATGAGTAGAGGTTAACATATGATTACAAATGACGCTACATTATTAAAGGTAAAGCACGAGGTGCTTTATGAGGTGGCAAAGCTTGCGTATGAAGGCAGGCTGGATGATGAGAGGGACAATCTTCCATATAAGATGGTTCCCGGTCCACAGCCATTTTTCAGATGTTGTATATACAGAGAGAGGGAGGTTATCAGACAGAGGATCAGACTTGCCGAGGGCAAAGCCCCTGGAACAGAGGATGATGGGAATGTAGTCCAGATCATCAATTCTGCCTGTGAGGGTTGTCCGATCTCACGTTACGTAGTAACTGATAACTGCCAGAAGTGCATGGGAAGAGCGTGCCAGCAGGCGTGCCGTTTCGGTGCCATCAGCATGGGACGCGACAAGTCCTACATCGACCCATCAAAGTGTAAGGAGTGTGGACAGTGTGCCAAGGCATGTCCGTACAATGCCATTGCAGATCTGATGCGTCCATGTATCAAGAGCTGCCCGGTTGGTGCCATATCTGTGGCTGAGAATGGAACCGGTATTGCGGTCATAGACAAGGACAAATGTATAGACTGTGGTTCATGTATCCACAAGTGCCCATTTGGTGCGATCGGATCAAAGTCTTATATAGTAGATATAATAAATGACATGAGAGCCGGCAAGAAGGTATTTGCCATGTTCGCACCTGCCACATACGGACAGTTCGGTGCGGATATCACCATGGCGAGCTGGAGAACAGCCATGAAGAAGATAGGCTTCTACGATGCGGTGGATGTGGGACTTGGTGCCGACATGACAGCCATGGCAGAGGCAAAGGAATGGATGGAGGCCAAGGCAGAGGGCAGGAAGAAGACAACCTCATGCTGTCCTGCATTCAAGCTTCTGGTGGAGAAGCATTTCCCTGAGCTGGCAGACAGGGTATCTGAGACCGTATCACCTATGTGTGCAGTATCGAGATACATCAAGGAGAATTATGAGGATGCCGTGACAGTATTCATAGGCCCTTGTATCGGCAAGAAGGCGGAGAGCGCAGCCGGAGAGAAGGAATCTGCGGACTATGCGCTGACATACGGAGAGATCAGAGCCATGCTGAGAGCAAAGGATGTCAAGCTTGAGCCAGAGGCTGAAGATAACGACCAGTCCACACTGTTCGGCAAGAAATTTGCAAATGCAGGCGGAGTCACAGCGGCAGTCATAGAGAGCATGAAGGAGCTCGGCTGCGAGGACGAGGTTAAGGTGTGCAAATGCGATGGAATAGATGCATGTAAGAAGGCACTGACTCTCATGAAGTTCAACAGATTCCAGGATGACTTCATGGAAGGTATGGCGTGTGAAGGTGGCTGCGTGGGCGGCCCTTCAAGACACAGGGATCCGAACATGGCGATGCGTGACAGAAAGGCAGCCCTTGATAATTCTACAGATATCAACATCACAGAGAATCTTGAGAAGCAGGGAGCAGACAAGATTGATATGGTGAGAGATTAGTGCATGGAGGACAAAGACATGACAACAGTTTTGATATTTGTGATATGTGTGCTTATATTTGTGTGCGTATCGGTGGTTACGGCGATACTTGTATACAAGTCACAGATGCGTAAGAAGAAGCTTCAGTGGGACAGCCGGCAGCAGACACAGGATTCCAAGCAGGTACAGGATCAGTAGAGACTGTGATATATAATGAAATAATAAGAAAATTAAGACGTGCAGCGATGGAGATGAAACTGGACTTATCCGGGGGGATTCATTGCTGCACGCCTTATTTTTATGGATTGAGGGAAAAAACTGTGCAGTCAAAATGTAATACCAATATGTGAAAATAAATTAAAACTTTTATTTTTCTGTTGACATGACAAAGAGATATGATAATATATGGATGTAGTAATTGAAACTACATGTAAAGTTAATTGAAAACGCACATTAAAGTAATGTTTATTTTGATTGCTAGATAGAAATACGAACTTAGAAGACTTTTTATACTAAGTTAATACATAATGTGATAAAAAACGGCATGTATCGCCGGCGTTAAAAGGCGGAAAAGCCGTTTTACCATATATATTATCAGAACTTATAGTTTATGGAGGAAATTAACATGTCAACAGAAATGAGACCAGAGCAGGGAATAGCAGGAAAGTTTGTGAGGTCAGCTCTTGATGAGAATGGAGTTCTCAGCAAGATTGAGTTCACCAACAGCGAGAATTTCAACTTCGCATACGACGTAATGGATGCTCTGGCAGAGAGAAAGCCTGATCAGACAGCGCTCATCTATGTATCAAAGGATAGAACGATCGAGAAGAAATTCACATTCCAGGATATCAAGGATTATTCCAACAGGGCAGCCAATTACTTCAAGAGCCTGGGCATCAGGAAGGGTGACAAGGTAATGCTCGTGTTAAAGAGACATTATCAGTATTGGTTCACCATGATGGCTCTCCACAAGATCGGTGCCATAGCTATACCGGCGACAAATATATTAAAGGCAACAGATTATCAGTATAGAATTGAGGCAGCAGGCGTATCAGCGGTTGTGTGTACATCAGATGACGGAATCACGGCGTCCATAGATACATTTGCTGATGACAAGCTGACAAAGATCGTTGTAAATCATCCAGTAGAAGGCTGGAACTTCTTCGATGAGGGAATCATGGAGTGCAGCACCGAGTTTCCAAGACCTACAGGCGAGGATGCTGTAGGAGGAAAGGATGATATACTGTTCGTCATGTTCACATCGGGAACAACAGAGCATCCAAAGATGGTTGCACACAATCATCTGTATCCACTTGGACATTACATCACAGCAAAATACTGGCACTGCAACAAACCTGGTGAGGTTCATCTCACAGTTTCAGATACAGGCTGGGGTAAGGCTCTCTGGGGCAAGCTCTACGGACAGTGGCTGTGCGAGGCATGCGTATTCGTATTTGACTTTGATACATTCAGTGCGGACACTATATTCAAGCTTATAGAGAAGTACAATATCTCAACATTCTGTGCACCTCCAACACTGTACAGAATCCTTATCCGTATGGATATGAGTAAGTACAACCTCTCATCCCTCAGATACTGTACAACAGCGGGTGAGGCACTTAACCCTGAGGTATTTGACGTATTCAAGGAGAAGACAGGATTCACTATATATGAAGGATTTGGTCAGACAGAGACGACTCTTACCATTGGTAACCTTGAGAATACTACTCCAAGACCGGGATCAATGGGTAAGGCAAGCCCAATGTATGACGTGAGGATCATGAAGGCAGACGGAACATTTGCTGCACCTGGTGAGACAGGTGAGATCGTCATCAACATCGCAGACGGTGCGCCGGACGGACTGTTCATGGAGTACTACAGGGATCCACAGAGAACAGCCGAGGTTATGCATGACGGCTTCTATCACACAGGTGATACGGCTTACCAGGATGAGGATGGATATTTCTGGTTCGTTGGACGTGTGGATGATATCATCAAGGTTGCAGGCTACAGAGTAGGACCTTTCGAGATAGAGAATGAGATCATGAGAATACCTTATGTCCTTGAGTGTGCAGTTACATCAGTACCTGACAGCACAAGAGGTCAGGCAATAAAGGCCACTATCGTTCTCACAGAGGGTACAGTTGGCGATGAGAACCTCAAGAAGGAGCTCAAGAGATACTTTAAAGAGAACATCGCAAGCTACAAGAGACCTAGAGTTATCGAGTTCGTTGATGAGATGCCAAAGACCATCAGCGGCAAGGTAAGACGTGTTGAGATCAAGGAAAAGGACTGGAAGTAAGTCAGAAATCAGGTGAAGAAAAATGATAGATATGAGTAAGATCAAGCCATATGATAGATCGGTTTATTATTATGAGACGGACAGGATGCAGATAGTACACCACTCCAATTACATTAGATGGATCGAGGAGGCAAGGCTGGACTGGATGAAGCAGATAGGCTGGGATTACAAGTCTATAGAGGATGACGGATATATAATTCCTGTGCTTGGTGTGACGGCTGAGTATAAGAGTATGTGCCACTTCGGCGATGATGTGCTGATACATGTCAGTCTTTCGGAGTATACAGGTGTCCGTGTAGGGTTTTCATATGAGATCGTGGACAAGAAGACAGGCGAGCTTAGAACACTTTGCACAAGCTCACATTGTCTGCTGGATGGCAACAACAAGCTTGTGTTCATCAGAAAGGCATATCCTGAGCATGATAAGCTGTTTAAGGAGCTGCTTGAGGATTACAAGAAAAGTCAGAGCAAATAAACAGAGCTGTTGTCTGGTGTATAAATAATTTAATATTGTATTAATTGATGGTTATTAATAGCTGGTAAAATTGTTTGTGTAACTTTTTTATCAGCTATTTTTATCTATTTAGACATGTAATTAGTTAAAACATCCTTTTTATATTATGGCGTAAATGCTATAATGGAAACGGTTGCGTGGGAATATATGGCAGGCTGGATGCTGCTGCAAGGAGGGATCTTTTGAAAGAAGTATCACTTGATAAACAATACTACAAAGAACATATACAGAACATATTATATGATAATTATGTGAAACTGGCGCTGGTCAACATTGATACTGGGGAGTATGTGAGTGTTATCAGTGTGGACAAGAATGCAGATAATTATAAAAGTACCTCTGACGTATCTTCCTATTTTAAAGATAACAAGGGACTGGACTGCTGTCATCCTGATGAAGTCAGAGAATTTGCATATATGTGTGATATGAAGCATGTCAAAGCACTCATAGAAGCCGGAGCCAGATCCATCGTGCGTAATTTCAGGTTCAGATTGAGACTTGGCGAGGACTATGAGTGGGTTTCCATGGATATAGAAGCTGAGAAAGAGCCGAGAGAGGACGGACAATGGGTTGTGTTCGGCATGAGGGCAGTCAGCCTTGACACCCTGGTGCTGGAGGATAGTCTCAGGACACTGACAAGGGTATACAGGCGTATATTCAGGATTGATGTGACGCACAATATTTGCGAGACATTGAGAGGCGGATATATAAGAAGCAGAGATGAGGTTAAGCATGACTGCCTTGGAGATTACATGAAAGACATGACTATGGGTGGTGAGATATTCCCTGACGATGTGGACAGGGTAAGAAAGTGCCTGTCTCCTGAGTTCCTCATAAAATATTTTGCAAATGGACATGACAGATTTACCATTAGATATAAGCGTAAAATGGATATGGTGTACAGATGGGTGATGACAGAGGTCATACCTACTGCTGACTATAGAGATGACAATAAGGTATTCTATCTTTATACGAGGGATATACATGAGGAGTATTCTGAGAGCATAGAGAAACAGGAGCTGTTGGAATTTTACAGTTACAAGGATACACTCACTCGTCTCGGCAATAGAAATGCATTTAACATTCTGTGCGACGCGTATGCAGACCGAAATGATAAGCGGTCGGTCGGATTCGTATTCAACGATGTGAACAAATTGAAGTATGTGAATGATCATTATGGACATAAAGAAGGAGATCTATATCTTCAGAGGGTATCGCAGATGTTGGCACAGCATTTTGGCGAAAATGCATGTTACAGGATAAGTGGCGATGAATTTGTTGTCATCATTATGGATATTGCTGAGCAGTCGTTTAACTCAATGATCGCCAGATATAAAGAGGTAATTGATGAGCAGGAGGAGGCTCCGGTTGCGTTCGGCGCAGTCTGGAAGGCTGAGGCTGATTCCATAGACAAGATAATGAACGAAGCCGAAAGACTGATGTATGAGGATAAGAAGAGATTCTATTCGAAGCATCCTGAGGTCAAGAGGCGCGAGAGCGTGGAGAATGAGGCGAATATAGCTGTAGGAACTACAAAGGATGGAGTCCCGCATTACAGGAATCTTGGAAAGACAGACAGGATATTTGATGCCCTTGCAGCTACAACACTCAGAAATTATATATTTATGGATGATCTCGATACGAATGTTACAAAATGGTCTGCAAGTGCGGTGGATTACTTTGGGCTTCCGGGGCAATACATATATGATACACAGAAAGTGTGGGAGAAGCTTATACATCCAGATGACAGAGCAATATTTGAACAGGATATTACAGAGGTATTTGCGGGGCGCAAAAAGTATCATGATGTAGAATATAGAATGAGAAACAAAAAGGGTGAATATGTGGTCTGCACCTGCAGAGGTTTCATCACCAAAAAAGAAAATGGTGATCCGGAGTTCTTTGTGGGCACTGTCATAAACCACGGTGTCATAGATGGGGTTGATCCGGTGACTAACCTGCACAATCAGCATGAGTATACCAAGTATATATCAATACATTTGAGAAACAAGCAGACGATGAGCATTCTGGCAATAGGAATATCCATGTTCAACAGTATCAATATGATGTATGGATATGCATATGGCAATGCTGTTCTTAAGGATTTTGCCACAAAGCTCAAAAATGTCGTCGGTGGAAAGGGACTCGTGTTCAGACTTGACGGTGCAAAATTTGCGATTTGTTCAAACGTGTATACCAAACAGGAACTCAAAGAGGTATACAGACATGTACAGAATCTTGCACTTGACAATGTGGGTCTGAGCGGCACATCGATCCCGCTTAAATTGTACGGAGGTGGTCTGATATATGACCATGTAGGAGCCGATGAGGACGTGATAAAGAGCAGTGTGGAATATGCCCTGGAGAGATCCAAGGAGGATCATCATGGTGAACTTGTATTCTTCAATGAGGAGATCAAGGACAATGATAGAATGAGACTGCAGCTGTACAGCACAATACACAAATGTGTGGCAAACAACATGGAAGGCTTTTTCATGTGCTATCAGCCTATAGCAAATTCCGAGACGGGACACATAATAGGTATGGAGGCTCTTCTCAGATGGAAACACAAGGAATTTGGAGTGGTTCCACCGGGAATATTTATACCGTGGCTTGAGATGGAGCCGTGTTTCTTTGAACTTGGCAACTGGATAATAGAGCAGGCACTCACGGATGGTATGGAGATCCGCAAGATCAGACCTGATTTTGTGGTGAATGTCAATATATCAGCGACTCAGCTTGAGAATCATGGATTTAGGCAGGCTGTTGTGGATATATTAAAAAAGACGAAGTTCCCTCCTGAGTATTTGTGCATAGAGCTCACAGAGAGATGTAAGAATATGGATATAGCATTTCTGAAAAATGAGCTGGAATATTTCAGGAAACTTGGAATAAAGATCGCTATCGATGATTTTGGAACGGGAAATGCTACCCTAAATCTGCTCACGGAATTACCGATAGATGAGCTTAAGGTCGATATGTCATTTGTCAGGGGAATACAGGAGAGCAAGCCTAATCAGGTCCTTGTACAGGCGGTTGTGTCCTGTGCACATCAACTCGGATACAAGAGCTGCATTGAAGGTGTCGAGGACAAGGCACTGTTCGATTACCTTCATAGGTATGGTTCCACTTACTATCAGGGATATCATTTCTCCAGACCGGTTTGCCTGGAGGATTTTAAGAAGCTTTTGTGACAGACGACCCGCTTGGTAATATATACATCCGCAATCACGCTTGACTTACTGCACTTCGATTGGGTGCTATCTGCATGGTGCTCCGACCGCCAAAAGGGCGTCGGCGGATCTGCGCACCAGCAAGCACCATCGAAGCACAGACGTCTGCGCTACCGATTGCCGGATATATATATTACCAAGCGGGTCTTACGTTGTGGCCGGCTTTGAGAATTGTATTTTGAAAAAATTTAAAATTGTGTTCTTTTTGGTGGATTTTGGCTTGTTTGGGAGAAAATTGTATCTAAATGAGTTTTAAAATGGTTAAAAGATACAATTTCTGGGAATTGGTGTTATTTTAGGTGCTTTTTTTCAAAAAAGATAAAATTTTGTGCTATTTGACTTGATTGCTTCAGGTTGACATAGAACATGGGCGTTGATAAGATTGGGGTAATTGTGACAATATAATATGTTGGGTGTATAGTCCCGGAGAATTCCGGCGAATGAGACATACCACACACATTGCGGACTGTGCGTATAAGGAAGCTTATGGTGCCTGGAGGATGTTGTAAACGAGGTGTGCTCAGTAAGAAGAGAAGTGCGGTGAGAATCCGTCGCAACAGCCATTACTGTATGCAGAGCATAGACTCTGGCAAGTCAGATCGCTTGCTATATATCCACTCGGAATAATGTGAAAGGAGACACGATTATGAAGAGAAGAATTTTTGCTGTGTGTATGGCGATGTGCACGATGGCAATGGTTATGTTCACGGAAACAACAGGAAATGCTGTGAACGTGTATGCGGCGGCTGATGTAACGGATTCTACGATATATGCAGAGTCGGATGGTGTAACAGATTCTACGATATACACAGTGCCAGACGATATGACGAATCCAGCAGTATCTACAGCGACGAATGACGAGACGGATCCGGTGACAGGAACTGCGACAGAGGAAACTGCAGATGTGGCTATGGTTGATTACACTCAGGCCCTTGGCAATACTCTTGTATATCTGAGGAAGACTGCGGATGATCCACAGTATGAGGCTGAGTGGAATGTGATGACTCTTGCCAGATGCGGTTATGAGGATGAGGCATGGTATGGAGAATACTATGACAATATTGTGAAATATGTTCAGTCATGTGTTGAGGAGACAGGTTCTCTGAAGCTCGATAAAAAGCAGTATAAGGGTACGGATAATTCCAGGGTAATACTGGCCTTAACTGCGATTGGCGCTGATGCCACAGATGTTGGTGGATACAATCTGCTTGAGCCATTGGCCGATATGAATTATGTAACAACACAGGGAATCAATGGCCCGGTGTTTGCGTTGATTGCATTTGACACGGCAGGTTATGATATTCCGAAGCTTCCGGATGGAAGTGACGGTGTTCAGACGACAAGAGAAGGACTTGTTGAATATATCCTTGGACGGGAGCTTTCTAGTGGTGGTTGGGCATTTTCTGGTAGTAATGCTGACCCGGATATGACAGGTATGACAATTCAGGCACTTGCGCCGTATTACAAGTCTAACACAGAGGTTAAGACGGCGGTTGACAGGGCGCTTGATGTAATGTCGGGGCTGCAGAAGGCTGATGGTGGATTTGCTTCATGGGGAACTGTGAATTCTGAGAGCTGTGCGCAGGTGATATGTGGATTGCTTGATATAGGCAGGGATGCCGGAACAGATGAGGCATTTGTCAAAAATGGACATTCTGTGATGGATGCTTTGATGGAATTCTATGTTGCAAGTGCCGGTGGATTTGCGCATGCGGCAAATCAGAATGGAGAACTGGTTGTAAATGGAATGGCTTCGCAGCAGGCAGGATATGCTCTGGCTGCCTATGACAGATTCAAAAAAGGAAAGAACACACTGTATGATATGTCTGATGCAGAGTCATTATATATCCGATCCGTGGCGACAGCGGATGTGAAACTCAGCACCAGCACGTATGTGTACGACGGCAAGGCCAAGAAGCCGGGCGTGACGGTGAAGCTTGGTGACAGAGTGCTTAAGGATGGCGTGGATTACACCATTTCATATCAGAACAATGTCAATATTGGCAATTCGGCAAAGGTAGTGGTGACCGGCAAGGGAATATTCAAGGGCTCAGCCAGCAAGACATTTGTCATAAAGATGGCTGCGCCGGCTAAGACGAGTGTGTCGGCGGGTAATGGAGCAGCAGGCATAACAGTAAAGTGGAAGAAAGCGGCACGGGCTGACAGATATGTGGTGCTCAGAAAGGTTGGAAATGCAAAGAATTGGACGACTGTGGCCACCACAAAATCTCTGAGCTACACTGACCGGAAGGTCGCAAATGGCAAGAAATATATCTATGCAGTTAAGCCTGTTGGAAGTGGCGGGGAGGCTGCGTATACGACCCAGACAATATACAGGGTCAATCAGGAAAAGATAACAAAGATAAAGTCAACGGTGAAGAAAAAGTGCACTGTGACTTATAAAAAAAATGCGAGTGCTTCGGGTTACAGGGTGATGTATTCCACGGATAAGACATTTAAAAAGAATGTCAAGGTGTACAGGGCATCGGTAAACAAGAAGACAAATGTGACGTTGAGCGGACTCAAGGCGGGAAAGCGGTATTATGTCAGAGTTCAGGGATTCAAGAAGGTTGGAAAGACTTATTATTACGGAGCATGGAGCAAGACTGTAAACGTTGTGATCCGAAAGAAGTAGGCATATGGATAAGATCAAAGAATTTGTAAAAAAATATAAGAAACACATAGGTGGAGCTGTGATTGTTCTGCTGATCCTGATGTGGGCTTTCTGGTACGGGGGAAATGCGCCGGGAGCCAGAGGTTTCAAGCTGGAAAAGACCGAAGAGGGAGTCACAACTGAAGCTGTAGGCGGTGCGGAACTGACGGAGACAACGAAGAGTGCGACAGAGGAAAATACTGATGCAGGGAATGACAGGAAAAAGAAATCAGACAGTTCTGTAACCGATACCTCCTCAGGAACTCATTCGGATTCTGATACATCGGAAACAGAATATCAGACTTCCGCTGAGAGCACATCGGAGAATGTGATGGAGCGAAATACTGAGACAACCACGGAGAAGAAGACGGAGGCTACTACAAAGAAGAATACCACCACGGAGTCTCAAAAAACAACGGAGAATAAGCCGGGGACCACGGCGACTACGGAAAAGCGGAAACCGGATAAGACAACTGCTGATTCTTCTGCCACGACAAAGGCAACCACAGAGAATACAACTGAGGCGCCGAAGAAAACCTACAGCTGCACTATATCAATAGGATGTTCCACAATATTTGACAATCTGGAACTGCTAAGACCGGAGAAAAAGGACTATGTACCTGATGATGGTGTCATTCTGGGAACTGTGACTGCCACATTTGAGGAGGGGGACACAGTATTCGAAGTGCTTAAGTCGGTGTGCAGGGATTATGGTATACAGCTTGAATATTCATGGACGCCTATGTATGGAAGTTATTATATAGAAGGAATTCACAATCTGTATGAATTTGACTGTGGTGATGGCTCAGGCTGGATGTACTCGGTAAATGGCTGGTTCCCGAATTATGGCTGTTCAAGCTATGAACTCAAGCAGGGAGATGTGATAAAATGGCTCTATACATGTGACCTGGGAGCAGATGTTGGATCTGAGATGCATTGACAGATTCGCTGAGACATGGGTACTGAACATAGTGATTGATAGGAGATAAAAATATAATTGTGAAAAGGCAGGATTCATTTTCCACATATCACCCTATAGTCAATCTGGTATACTTTATATTCACTATAGGATATGCCCTGGCATTTACCCATCCGGTTTGCCTGGGCATGTCTTTTATAGGGGCATTTGTGTATTCGGTATTGCTTAGGGGATATGATGGCTTCAGGACTAATATAAAATATATGATCCCACTTATATTGCTGACGGCGCTCATCAACCCGGCGTTCAGCCATCAGGGAGTGACGATACTCACATATTTTCCGTCTGGAAATCCGTTGACATTGGAGTCTATAATGTATGGAATCATGGCTGCGTTTATGCTGGTGACAGTGATATGCTGGTTTTCGTGCTTTAACTGCGTTATATCATCGGACAAGATGGTGTATCTGTTCGGCAAGGCGGCGCCAGTGTTGTCACTGATACTTTCCATGACACTGAGGTTTATTCCGGACATATCAGGACAGTTTGGAAAGGTGTACAGAGCTCAGAGGGCATCTGGATACAAACCAAAAGGTTCGCATTTTGTGAGAATTAGAACGGGCTGCCATGTGTTTTCTGCCGTTGTAACCTGGGCTCTTGAACGGGCGCTTGTCACTGCAGACAGTATGAGATCAAGGGGATATGGACTTTCCGGAAGATCTGCATATTCACTGTATAGATTTAGAAAAAGTGATACTAAAGCGCTTGCATTTATACTTGTGTGTGGATTGTATGTGCTGGCCGGCAGTGTGTGCGGAGGATTTGCGTTCTGGTATTATCCGTCTATAAGAGGAAGTATAAGTGGTACACTTACTGTAAGTATGTATGTAGTGTATGTATGTCTTATATGTGTTCCAATATATATGCAGGCAAAAGAAAATTTTAAGATTCGCAAAATGTGACAAAGGAGAAGCGGTGAATATATTAGATATAAAAGAACTGACATTTGCATATCCCGATAGCAATGATGATTCGGGCGAGAGATATTTGCCTGATGCATTGAAAAATGTGACACTATCAGTGGGGCAGGGGGAATTCGTGGTCATATTGGGAAGTTCCGGATGTGGAAAGACCACACTTCTTAGGCAGTTGAAGACAAGTATCGCTCCTCACGGAAGATCGTCCGGGAAGATAGAGTTCAAAGGAAGAAGCCTGGAGGAGATGGATGACCGGACATCAGCAAGGCAGATCGGATTTGTACAGCAGGATGTCGATGCACAGCTTGTCACTGATAAAGTGTGGCATGAGCTGGCATTTGGATTGGAGAGTCTGGGATACGATAATGGATATATCAGACGACGCGTTGCGGAGATGTGTTCATTCTTCGGGTTATCCGGGATATTCCACAGGCGTGTCGCAGAGCTGTCTGGCGGACAGAAGCAGATGGTGAATCTTGCGTCGGTCATGGCTCTGTCTCCGGAGGTGCTGATACTGGATGAACCAACCAGCCAGCTCGATCCGATAGCTGCGAATGAATTCATAGCATGTCTTGTGAGAATCAACAGGGAGCTTGGCACGACCATCATCATGACTGAGCATAGGCTGGAGGAGGTGCTTCCGGTGTGCAGCAGAGCGGTGGTCATGGATGAAGGCACAGTGCTGTGTCAGGGAACTGTCAAGGAGGTAGCTGCCACCCTGAAAAATGAAGGACAGAGGTTAAAGGAAAAAGGTATAAACAGAAATGGATTGTATCTCTCCATGCCGGCGGCTGTCCAGGTGTATCTGGGGCTTGATGGCTCGGATGAATCTCCGGTGACCGTAACGGAGGGGCGAAACTGGTTGTCACAGTTTGACAGTAAGTACAGGGAATCGGGGCATGAGGTTGCGCCTGGGTATGTGCTGGTGGATGAAGGGGATGCCAGGGAGGCAGATGGTCAGAAAACTGACCATGGTGCTGTAGAAACTACAAGAAAAATTGCGAATCGTCAGGACAAGTCCTGGGCAGTCAGGATAGATGAGGTTCACTTCAGATACGACAAGGGTTCGCAGGAAGTACTTCGCGGTCTGGATCTTGACATATACGATAATGAGATACTTATGATAAATGGAAGCAACGGATGCGGCAAGTCGACGTTGCTCTCCCTGATAGCGGGGGTAAATAAGCCGTACCGTGGAAGAATAAAGATAAAACAGGGTAAAAGTGTGGGCATGCTCCCACAGAACCCGGAGCTTCTTTTCACAAGACGTTCTGTACGGGAAGAACTGGTGGACGCAAGTGACAGAAAAAAGCTGGTGGACATAGTGAGGTTCTGTAAGCTGGAGCATTTGATGGACAGACATCCTTACGATCTGTCAGGAGGAGAGAAGCAGAGGCTGGCACTTGCAAAGGTACTTCTGTATGATCCTGATATTCTGCTCATGGATGAGCCGACAAAGGGGCTTGATAATGGGTTCAAGGCAGAACTCAAGTGTATGCTCAGAGATCTGCAGCGGCGTGGCAAGACCATAGTGGTGGTGAGCCATGACGTGGAATTTTGCGCTGTGGCGGGAGACCGTATAGCGCTGCTGTTCGATGGGGAGCTTGCCACAGTGAATGGTGTACAGGAATATCTGGCCGGCAATAATTTCTTCACCACTGCGGCGGCAAGGATCTCCCAGGGAATACTTCATGGTGCTGTTACTGTGACCGACATATTGAGGGCATATGGCGTTTCTGACAGCGAAGCCGGAGGGGAAGGCAGCTCTGGTGGTGACTCACGTGAGTCCAGATGTGAAGATGCAGATGTGGATGATGATAACAGGATTCCTGACGCTGAAATAACCAGAGATATTGTGCTGACGAAGGAGCGGGAGACGGACCCCCTGAAATGGTGGCAGATACTCACGATATCTGTCACGTCGGTGATCATCATATTCTGCTTCTGGCAGACCATGGCCCAGTCCAATCTGGCAGATCTTGTGCAGAGAGGGATGACCATCACGTCAAAGGGATGGAAATATCTGGCTATGTATGGAGTGATGATATGTGCCATAGCGGGGCTGCTCCTTGCTATAAGACCTGTCACCAAAAAGAAGAACGAGGATATCGTCATGGAAGCTGCCGGTCACAGATCCGTCAGGAGAACGATATTAAGTATAGTGGCTATGCTCGTTGTGATTCCACTTACGATATGGTTTGGATGCGAGAGATTTGGAGACAAAAAATATTATTTTATATCTCTGCTGATTATAATAGAGGCAATGATCCCGTTCTTCGTATCATTTGAGGGAAGAAAGCCCAAGGTAAGGGATATAGTCATATTGGCGGTTATGTGTGCTCTGGCCGTCACGGGCAGGGCGGCATTCTTCATGCTCCCGAACTTCAGCCCGACCATGGCCATAGTGATCATATCCGGAGTGGCATTTGGCTGCGAAGGAGGATTTGTGGTCGGCGCAATGTCCATGTTCGTGTCTAATTTCCTGATGGGGCAGGGCCCGTGGACTCCGTGGCAGATGTTTGCCATGGGACTGGTGGGGTTCATGGCGGGACTCTTCTTCTCCAAAAGCGGAGTGCGGACAAAGAACACGACAAAGCTTGGACTGTGCATATTCGGTGCACTTATCTGTATCCTGATATACGGCGGAATAATGAATCCGGCGTCGGTGATAATCTGGCAGCCGGCTGTGAACAGGAGCATGATCATAGCGTCATATGTGACGGGATTCCCATTTGACGTGGTGCATGGAACTGCAACGGTGATATTCCTGTGGCTGCTGGCAAGACCATTTCTTGAGAAGCTTGACAGGGTGCGAATCAAGTATGGTGTTCTGTAGACAAATAATAAAATGATTGAGGATTACTGCTATGATAAGAAATGAGAAACTGGAAGATATCTCAGATGGAAGATTATACGATGCGAATGATATGGTGAAGGCGTACTGCGATGAGTGCAAGGGGTGCCATGCCTGCTGCACAGGGATGGGGAGTTCCATCATCCTTGATCCACTGGACGTGATGAGACTTTGTAAGGAGACCGGAAAGAACTTTACACAGCTGCTTGAAAAGGAGCTTGAGGTCAATGTGGTGGATGGTCTGGTGCTTCCAAATATAAGGATGACGGCGGATAAGTGCCCATTCTTAAACGATGAGGGCAGATGCAGCATCCATAGCGCGAGACCTGGCTTTTGCAGACTCTTTCCACTTGGCAGATATTACACCGATGACGGATTCAGATACATCCTGCAGATACATGAGTGTGAGCGCGCGGGCAGGACTAAGGTCAAGGTGTCGAAATGGATAGATACAGAGGACTTGCCGCGGTACACGAAATATATAAATGACTGGCACAAGTTCCAGAAGGACATGCAGAGAAACCTGATCGAGTATATGCGCGCTGGCGAGGATGAGACAGCGAGAAATCAGACCATGCTGGTGCTGCAGGTTATGTATGTGGGAATGTATGATGCGGAGAAGGATTTCTATGATCAGTTTGATGCCAGACTTGCGCACATTAGGAGTCTGCTGTGTATGACGGAGTAGAAAGGGATGGAATGGAGTATCTGGATGTAACTTTGTTTACCTTGTATCGGAAGTCACTTGATCATACAGAGTTATAAATGTAAAAACAGGGTATAGAGTTTATATGGGAAAAGTTAGAGATATCATAGATAAGACATTTGAATATGGACAGGGCAGAGGTGAACTGCCGGGAGTCAATGAGCTGGGTGAAGCTATAAGAATTTTGTCGGATTCAGAGAACCCTCAGAGCTCTCAGGATGATCTCTCTGACTTTGAGTATCTCAGAAGGAAGGCTTACGATCTGGCTCATCAGAGTTTTGGCAACAGGATATATATAAGAGGACTTATCGAGTTTACGAACATTTGCAAGAATGATTGCTACTACTGCGGTATCAGGAAGAGCAACAGCCATGTGGACAGATATCGTCTGACAATGGATCAGATTCTGGCTTGTGCCGATGAGGGATATGTGTTGGGATTTCGCACATTTGTGCTTCAGGGAGGCGAGGACGGAGGCTTTTCGGATGAGGCTATAGCTGACATAGTGAGGTGCATCAAGGAGAGATATCCGGACTGTGCTGTCACGCTGTCATTTGGCGAGCATCCATATGAGACTTACAGGCTGTGGCGGATGGCCGGGGCGGACAGATATCTTCTGAGACATGAGACCGCGGACAGGGTGCATTATGAAAGATTACACCCGGATTCGATGAGCTATGACAACAGAGTCAGATGTCTGTATAATCTTAAAAGTCTTGGGTATCAGGTGGGAAGCGGATTCATGGTGGGATCGCCGTATCAGACGCCGGTGAATCTGGCCGAGGATCTGCATTTCCTTGCGAAGCTGCAACCACAGATGATAGGAATCGGGCCGTATGTTCCTCACAAGGAGACGCCATTTGCGAAGATGAAGCAGGGAACGGTCAGGCAGACGTTGGTGATGATAAGCCTGCTGAGACTGATGTTCCCGAAGGCACTCATACCATCCACCACATCTCTCGGAACGATAGCGGCGGATGGCAGGGAGCGTGGGTTTATGCACGGTGCGAATGTGGTCATGCCGAATCTGTCTCCTGTGTCTGTCCGAAAGAAATACGAGCTCTACGACAACAAGATATGCACGGGGGAGGAATCAGCTCAGTGCCGCGGCTGCCTTGACAGGCGCGCAGAGGCGTTCGGATTCCAGATTGTTGTCGATAGAGGAGACTACTGATCTGCGTCTGCTCCTTGAGGACCCGCGTAAGCTCATTTTTACTCTCTCTCTTCCTTGATGAACATGAACAGAAAGCTTACGAACAGCAGACAGCAGGAGAACCAGATGGTCCTCATATCAAATATACGGATGAAGTGACCGCCCACAGCGGCACCGATTCCGAATAGCAGGATGATCGCCCAGTAGCATAGGGATTTGAACAGTGTGTTCCTGTCCTTTGTTCTGAAGTATGCACACAGGGCATCTGTGCCGCTTCGGATATTTCCAATGCACATGGTGCTGGCAAATGCGTAGCCGTTGACCTTCCTGAATGCCTGAACCTGCATGGCACATGAAAATGAAACCATGGCATTTGCGAGAAGATTGAGTTTTATGGGAAGAAATCCCACGATAAGAAGCAGAAAAATCTCACACAATACAACGATCTGTCTCCAGTGAAACTGCTGCATATTCTGAAATTTCTGTTTTATACACTCGGCAGCAGCAATTCCAAGCGCAAAAAATAATAGAGGAACGGCATAGTGTACACACATTCTCCAGTTTCGGTCTACAAGATTCTGACCGAGAAGAACTATGTTGCCTGTCTGTGCATTTGCAAATACCTTTCCTCTGAATATATAGGTATATGCATCCTGCAGGCCTCCTGATACTGACAGGAAGGCCGCGGTGATGAAAGATTCTGACATTTGTCTATGTGGATAAAACTTCATGGTTCATATACTCCTTGGTTGTAGATTTGACATTCAGGCGCTGATCCCATCTGGGGGACGGAGGTGCCTGTCCCCATTTGGGGATCAGGTGCAGTACCTGAAGGTTTTGTCCGTCAGGATCCTTGCAAATATCAGTCCAAGTGGCAGGGCTATGATGATCATGATGGCAGCTGCAAACCAGGACACGGCATCGGAAAGTGACATGATTCCAAAGTTGTATATTGCCCGGTAAAGATAAAGTCCTGGAACCATGATGACTATAGATGGGACTGTCAGTGAGATTCGCGGATAACCATTGGTGCTTTTGATGAATGAAGCGAGCAGTCCGGCTGTGAGGGCTCCGGCAAATGCGGCGGCAGCTGCAGGAATGCCGGCAAGATCTACCAGTTCAAGACGGAGAGTGTTGGCTATGGCACCGATGGCAGCGGCTGTGGCGGCCATGTGTATGGAGCTGTTGAACATGATGGAGAATCCGAACACACCACAGAAGCTGGCAATCAATCTGAATACCAGATGAAGTCCTGGTGTTATGTCGAGTGCTACAAAATCCTGTGGGTGAAGCTTCAGCAGAAGCGCCATGATCCATGCGAACATCGTTGCCACAAGCACAATGATGATCGAGTATGTAAGCCTCTCAAGTCCTGATCTCAGATCCAGCTTTGAAAGGTCTATGCCGCTGGTGATGAATGGAAAACCCGGTATGATGAACAGCATTGAGCAGATATATCCGGCTTCGTGGAAGGCGGGTATATGGAATGCCAGTTCAGCGGCCTTTAGCAGCAGTGCGTACACAAGACAAGCGGCTGACACGGATACCGCTATGTTCATATATAAAGTAAAATGGTGTTTGATAAGCTTTGTCCTTATGAGGTTTCCAATTCCAGCTGCGACAAATGCCAGCATCATTTCTACAGGCCCGCCGCCTAGAAGAAATGTGAAGGCACAGCAAGCGAGGGCAGAGGCAAGTCCGAGACGGAGAGGAGAGTACAAGGTATGTATTTTTTCTATCTCATCAAGTCTCTGATGGATTTCCTCACCGGTCAGATGCGCCTCTTCATTTGGAAAATTGTCAACAAACTGCTCCATTCTGTAGAGTTTTGAGGTGTTCACGCCTGTATTGGCGATGCACAGGGACTGTGATACACAGTCGTGACCGTCAAAACAGTTGAATTCTATGGACATGAGTCCGACATCGACGGTACATGTGACGCCCAGTTCCTTGGAAAGCCTGTTCATGGAAGTACGGACACGCCATGCACCTGTTCCGCATGAGAGCATGATAAGACCGACTCTGCCTATGACAGAAGCCTTTTCAATCAGACCTGCCTTGCATATGAGTACATTGCTGTCGGCACTGGCGTAGTCATGCCATGGGATCTCCATGTGATTTTTCTCCATAATGTCTATGTACGATTCTGCATTTGCGTTTTTTGCATTCTTACTTTTCCGCATATATGATCGCCTCGGCTTTCGCAACGTGTCTTTCCAGATTCTTCATGAGCAGTGAATCCGGCAGGAATATTCCAAGCTCGTCATATCGCATGCCTTGTTTGCCCAAAGTATCCTGACCGTAGAATACAAATGCCATGGGAAGATTCTTCTCCAGTTCAACCATGATATCCCACACAGCACAGTATGCCTCAGCTTCGGTCTCCTTGAGCTTTACCGTGTCCGGCAGCTCCCTGATGAGCAGGACTCCGGTGCACTCTTCAAGGATCTTCTGCCCGACTTCCATGTTGTCAGAAGTGTATTCATGGCTGTATCTGTACGCCTTTGCAAGATACATATTCTCGTTGTGTGTCATATGTGTGTATATATCGTGAAAGTGCTGATAATCCTTTTCTCTTACAGAGTTTCTGAATTCAGGCAGAAGTTCGCCGTGCTCACCGGTCATGATGACAGGATTGGTCTTGCCATCGGCGTTGAAGCGATATGGGATGAGGTAGGAATTTCTTAGCAGATCGAACATTGTATTGTTGCAGATGGACATGAGGAATGCCGACATATCTCTGTCCAGATAAGCTGAGAGCAGTGATTTTGTAAATTCTTCCGGTGAAAGATTGCAGTCGAAGTCATCATTGCAGAACAGGTAATTACAGAATGTGTCCATGAGCTTTTCACATGCCCAGGGATCCCTGAGGATCTTTTCAAATAATATTTCTGATTTTTCTTCCCTTGGGAAAATGGTCTTTCCTTCCATAGATATGCGCATCCTTTCATATGATAAATGCTGTCTTGTCATTTAAATCTGGTTAGATTATACTATTGGAGTAGCAATAAGTGAAAATCATAATTGATATGGCAGCGATAATAAAATGATATGTTGGGGATGCTGCATGGAAAATAATTTTAAGAAAGGGAGTATAGCAGACATGTAATATAGTCTGTGGCTAACAATAGATTATGAACGTTAATTTCGAGTATTATAAGATATTTTATTATGTTGCGAGATATCATAACTTTACCAAAGCCGCAAAGGTTCTTGGAAACAGTCAGCCAAATGTGACCAGGGCGATGAACTGCCTGGAGCAGCAGCTTGGAAGGATACTATTTGTCAGGACAAACAGGGGTGTACAGCTCACAAGAGACGGGGAACAGCTCTATTCATATGTGGAGGCTGCAATGTCACAGCTTCTGACGGCGGAGGATGAGCTGGCAGATGGTGAGAATCTCACTCACGGAAGTATAACGATAGGTGTCAGTGAGACGGCGTTAAATATATATCTGCTGGACAGACTGCGGGCATTTCACATGGCGTATCCGGGTATAAATCTCAAGATATACAACCATTCTACACCTCAGGCTGTGGATGAAGTGAAGAATGGAAGTATAGACTTTGCAGTAGTTACAACTCCGGCTGATGTGGAGGCTCCTCTCAAGAAGATCGTGCTGCAGTCATATCGTGAGATACTTATCGGCGGAACGACATTTTCTTCACTTAAAAAGCAAAAACTGTCCATTGCGGAGATGAGGAACTATCCTATGATCTGTCTAGGCAGGGAGACTATGACATTCAGATTCTACGACAGAATATTCAGGGAGCATGGCGTGGAGCTTGCGCCGGACACGGAGGCGGCCACCACGGATCAGATACTGCCACTTGTGAAGTGTGAGCTTGGACTTGCATTTATACCGGAACTGATGGCGAGGGAGGCAGTAAAGAACAAAGAGGTTGTAAAGCTTTCACTTGAGGAAAAGCTTCCGGACAGGAATGTATGTCTTGTGTATGACTGCCTGCACCCGCTGAATGAGGCAGCAAAGCAGTTCAAGAAAATAATAGTAGAAAGCAGGTGAGAATATGACACTTCAGCAGCTTAGATATGTGGTGATGGTTGCGGATACGGGCACGATCACCGAGGCAGCGAACCGGCTGTATATATCCCAGCCAAGCCTGACAAATGCCATCCATGAGCTGGAAAAAGAGATGGGGATAAATATATTCAACAGGTCAAATAAGGGAATAAGTCCGTCCATAGAGGGCGAGGTCTTCCTCGGCTATGCGAGACAGGTGCTTGAGCAGGCGAAGGTCCTTGAGGACAAATACAAGGGGGACGATGGCGGCAAGAAGAGCTTCTGCGTGTCCACCCAGCATTATTCATTTGCGGTAAATGCATTTGTTGACCTGATAAAGAGGTATGGACAGGACGAATATGATTTCAGCATAAGGGAGACACAGACCTATGAGATCATAGATGATGTCGCCAGGATGAGAAGCGAGATCGGAATATTGTTCATGAATGACTTCAATGAGAAGGTGCTGAACAAGATCCTCCGGGCAAATGACCTGGAATTTCATGAGCTGTTTGTGGCAAAGCCTCACGTGTTCATAAGCAGAAAGCATCCACTGGCGAAGAACGATATCATAACAAATGAAGAGCTGGAGGCGTATCCATATCTGTCATTTGAGCAGGGAGAGCACAACTCTTTTTACTTCTCGGAGGAAATATTCTCTACGACGGAGCGAAAGAAGAATATAAGAGTCAGGGATAGAGCGACACTGTTCAATCTGCTGATAGGTCTGAATGGATATACTGTGTGCAGCGGTGTCATAGATGAAAAGCTGAACGGCAAGGACATTATATCGGTGCCACTTGCGGATGAGAGCGATATGAGGATAGGGTATATCGTCCACAGGAAGGCGATCCTCAGCAGACTTGGAAACACCTATCTCGGTGCGTTGGCAAATTATCTCACGGCTGGCAGTGACGAGCCGGAAGATTCAGTAAAAATTCCTCAGAGAAAGCTCCAGCACAGGGGACGCTTCAACGAGATGAGGGATGACGGAGAGCCTGCCTGTGGAGATGTGACGGAGAAGGCTGCGGAACATATGAGAAGGGTTAAAGCCACATAGCTGACATAGAATACAAGATATAAATATAGCGCGGATATAGCGTAAAACTATATTCACGCTATATTTTTATGTATTATACAAGTGAGGGATGTCTTTATATAATGTGGAGCAGACGCATGAAAGGCGCTTCGCACGGCGTCTGCGTACTACGCAAGGAATCTCCCGCAAGCGGGTCCTCCTTACGAAAATTTGTGGAGCAGACGCATGAAATTACAGGAGGATATGATGAAGACATCGGTTATAGGATTTCCAAGGGTGGGAACATTAAGAGAGTTAAAATTTGCATCTGAAAAATATTTCAGACATGAGATAACGGCGCAGGAGCTTACAGGAATTGCAGCGGATCTCAGACACAGACACTGGATGACACAGGTGGCAGCAGGGATAGGCTTTATTCCGTGCAACGACTTTTCATTTTACGATATAGTGCTTGATACAGCAGTTCTTCTCGGAATAGTGCCAAAGAGATACAGAGAGCTAAATGTCTCAAAGCTTGACACGTACTTTGCCATGGCAAGGGGGTATCAGGGAGAATCCGGGGATGTGAAGGCTCTTGCGATGAAGAAGTGGTTTAACACAAACTATCATTACATAGTTCCGGAGATAGAGGATGACACAGTGATAAGCCTTGACTGCGAGAAACTTACAGGTGAATACGAGGAGGCCAAGGAGCTGGGGATCAAGACAAAGCCTGTGGTTATAGGACCATACACAATGCTTAAGCTATGCAGATATGTGGGATCAAAGAATGCAGAAGATTTTGCTGATGATGTGGCAGAGGCTTACAGACAGCTTATCGCCGAGTGCGATGAAGAGAATGTGGAGTGGCTGCAATTTGATGAACCATCATTGGTGAGAGATATGGATGACGATGATAAGGCACTTTTCCACAGGGTGTATGACAGGGTATTTGCAGATCGTGCAGACTGTAAGATACTTCTCCAGACATACTTCGGTGATGTGAGGGATGTGTATGAAGATATCATAAATATGCCATTTGCCGGAATAGGCCTTGATTTTATAGAGGGCAAACAGACCGGTCAGCTTATAGACAGATACGGCTTCCCTGGGGATAAGGTACTTTTTGCCGGCCTGGTAAATGGCAAAAATATATGGAGAAATCATTACGACAAGACTCTCAATGTAGTAGGGCAGCTCCGCGATAAGAAGATAGATGTGGTTCTGTCTACATCATGCTCACTGCTTCATGTGCCATACACACTTAAGCAAGAGACGAAGCTATCACAGGACTATCTGAGGTTCTTTGCATTTGCAGAGGAGAAACTTATTGAACTCTCGGAGCTTGCGGCACTTGCCGAGAGTTATAACTATACAGAGCTTGAGGCATACCACAAGAATCAGGAGTTATTTGCGGGAACAAGAGACTGCAACAGCGACGAGGTGAGACAGAGGCTTGCGGCAGTGACTGAGGCAGATTATGCAAGACTTCCGAAGAGAAGCGAGAGGCAGGCACTTCAGAAGAAGGAATTTGGGCTTCCTGAGCTTCCGACAACCACTATAGGTTCATTCCCACAGACTAAGGATGTGAAGTCACAGAGAGCACAGCTCAGAAAGGGAGAGATATCTGAGCAGGAATATGTGGACTTTGTAAAGGGAAAGATAAAGGAATGTGTAAAGTGGCAGGAGGACATCGGACTGGATGTGCTAGTGCATGGCGAGTATGAACGAAATGACATGGTTGAATATTTCGGTGAGGCACTTGGCGGATTCCTGTTCACTGAGAAAGCATGGGTACAGTCATATGGAACGAGATGCGTAAAGCCGCCTGTGATATGGGGTGACGTATACCGCAAAAAGCCGATCACGGTTGATTGGTCTGTATATGCGCAGTCGCTCACAGACAAGATCATGAAGGGAATGTTGACCGGTCCGGTGACGATACTCAACTGGTCATTCCCAAGGGAGGATATATCAATCAAGGAATCTATATCACAGATAGCGCTTGCGATCAGAGATGAGGTGCTGGATCTGGAGGCGCATGGAATAAAGATGATACAGATAGATGAGGCTGCACTCAGAGAAAAGCTTCCACTCAGAAAATCTGATTGGTATACGGAGTACCTTGATTTTGCGATACCTGCATTCCGTCTGACACACAGCGGTGTGAAGGCTGAGACACAGATACACACACATATGTGCTACAGTGAATTTACGGATATCATACCTGCCATAGATGATATGGACGCGGATGTGATCACATTTGAGGCGTCAAGATCCGATCTGCAGATCCTGGATTCTCTCAGGGAGAACAACTTTGAGACAGAGGTGGGACCTGGCGTATATGATATTCACTCTCCAAGAGTTCCGTCGGTGGCAGAGATCGTGAAGGCGGTAAATGTCATGCTCACGAAGATAGGCAGGGATAAGCTTTGGATCAATCCGGACTGCGGTCTTAAGACCAGAGGTGTGCCTGAGACTGACGCCAGCCTCAGAAATATGGTTGAGGCTGCCAGACAGGTAAGAAAATAATATATAAAATGCTTGACAAATTCACATAAATATTACGCAAGTCAGTCATAATGATGATCTGGTTATACGGCTGGAGAAAGAGGATGAATACCGGGAAGTCGAGAATCTGGTGCGGGACAGTTTCTGGAATGTGTATCGTCCCGGCTGCCTGGAACACTATGTGCTCAATCAGCTGAGAAATGACAGTGCATTTGTCCCGGAACTGGATTATTCGTTGCAGAAGGCTGCAGGACTTGGCTGCGGTGCACTATGCTTTGAGGGGAATATTGATTTTTATGGCAAAAGCGGATTCAGACCGGCAAGCGAGTTTGGCATTCGCTATCATGGACTTGATGAGGGGGAGGATGCATCGTTTTTCCTCTGCAAGGAGCTGATTTCCGGATATCTTGATGGAGTCACGGGTGAGTACGCTCCGCCAGAAGGATATTTCGTGGACGAAAAGGCTGTGGAAGAATTCGACAGGCAGTTTCTATATAAAGAGAAAAAGACACTGCCCGGACAGATATTTTCATAAGGAGGACCCGCCGTAAAATAAAAGAAAATTGTTACTAAAGCTCGCAAAGTTGCATAATCTGCCGAAAAAAGGTTGGAAAAGTTGCAAAAATCACCGCGAAAAGGTTGGAAAAGTTGCAAAAAATTGATATCATAGGGATAGAAAAGTTGCAAATGCAGTACGTGGGGTGATTTTATGCTGGAAAGATCGGCAAAAAAATATATAGATTCATGGATTCAGAGCGGCAGAGACGCTTTGCTCATAACGGGAGCGAGACAGATTGGTAAGACATATCTTATAAAAGAATGCCTCAGGGAAAGTGGAGTGCCATATGTGGAATTGAATTTTATTGACCAGCCGGAGCTTGTCACATTGTTTGGCGGTGCCAGAGATGCAAAGGATCTGCTTATGAGACTTAGTCTGGTGACAAAACAGCCTCTTGAGAAAGGCCGTACGATCATATTTCTGGATGAGGTGCAGGAGTTTAAAGATATAGTGACAAGAGTGAAGTTCCTGGTGGAAGATGGAAGCTACAGGTATATCATGAGCGGTTCGCTTTTGGGCGTAGAGCTGAATGATCTCAGATCTGCGCCGGTTGGATATCTGCGTGTATGTGATATGTATCCGATGGATCTGCACGAATTTATGGTTTCTGTTGGTGTGAATCAGAATGTGATCGACACACTGAAGGAATGCTTTACGCAGAGGCTGCCTGTTGATTCGTTTGTACATGAAAAAATGCTTGATGTATTTAATCTGTATCTTATCGTGGGCGGAATGCCGGAGGCGGTCAATACCTATGTGGAGACAAATGATCTTGCGAAGGTAGCGGAGGTACATGAAAAGATAGTTAAATTGTACAGAAGTGATTTCACAAAGTATGAGACAAGGTACAAGCTGAAACTGCAGGAGATATATGATGTTATGCCGGGACAGCTTGATCAGAAAAATAAACGATTCCAGATCAATAGTATAGGTAAAGGCCTCAGTTATGATAGGGTTGCAAATGATTTTCTGTGGCTTAAGGATGCTGGGGTTGCGATACCGGTCTACAATATAAGTGAGCCGAAACTTCCGCTTGTGATCAGTGAGAATAGGAATCTCTTTAAACTATTTTTCTCCGATGTAGGGCTGCTGACAAGTAGGTATTCGGATCAGGTGAAAATGGCGATACTGAATAAAGAAAAGTCTATAAACAATGGTGCGCTATTTGAAAATATGGTTTCCCAGGAACTACTCAGCAAAGGTCATAAAGAATATTATTTTAACAGCAAAAAGCAGGGTGAGCTTGATTTTGTAATAGAACTGAATGGTAAAGTAGTTCCACTGGAGATAAAATCGGGTAAGGATTACAAACGACACTCTGCGCTGTGCAATGTCTTGGCTGATGAAAATTACGGAATAGAATATGCATATGTTTTTTCGGAGGGAAATGTAGAGGTCAGCGGCAAAAAAGTATATTTTCCGATATATATGACAATGTTTCTGGAAAACGAAAAGATGGCTGATACGGTATATAAACTCGACCTCTCAGGGTTGACGTTCGATAAGGATATGTAGCATCAGTTTTCGCCTGTTGGCGAGCCGATGTTAAAAAAATAGGAGAGACAGCATGAAGATAAAGATGTGCGGAATCACGACCCCGGCCGATGTGGCCGCGGTGAATGAAGTGAGACCTGATTATATAGGAATGGTGATGTATTTCCCGAAATCAAAGAGAAATGTCAGTGCGGAGACTGCGCGCAGGTTGCTTGAAGAACTGAGGAAAGATGTGAAGAAGGTTGCAGTGGTGGTATCCCCGGATGCGGAGCAGATAGCGGAGATAGGTGAGCTGGGATTTGATGTGATACAGATTCATGGACAGACCAGCGATGAGCTTATAGAGAGTGCGCATTTGCCTGTGTGGAAGGCGTTTAATGTGAAGGATATGGATATGTACCCACATTATCAAAGCCTTTCGAATGTTGCAGGTTATGTGTTCGATGCCGGTGAACCTGGAAGTGGCAAGACATTTGACTGGAACAGTTTGACGGATATCGACAGAGATGGAAGGCTGTTTGTGCTTGCCGGAGGTCTCACGCCGGACAATGTGCGGCGGGCGATAGAGCAGGTGCATCCTGACGTAGTCGATGTGTCATCTGGCATAGAGTACGATGTGGTAGGTGGCGTCCAAAAATCGGGCAAGGATCCGGAGAAGATGCGCCGGATGAAGAGGAATACCGCTGCTTGGCAGATTTCGGGTAAATCTGATAATTGATTCTCGCTAATCACAGTCAAAATGGTGAAAAAGATACAAAATTGTATCTAAATACTCATATAAGCGGAAAAAAGGACAAAGTTTGGAGGCTTTGTCCTTTTTCATGAGATAAACTTAATTTAGCGATAATTTTGTATCTATTTCACATGCATGGTAAATCCAAATTCCCACTCATCCTCGTCAAATCTGTATTTCTCATCAAGCTCGGGGCCGCAGCTGTTGGAGCCGATTCCGTTCTGGCGATAGTCTATGCACAGGACGGACTTGTCACTCTCTGGCAGCTCGTAGTTGTGGGTTGCCACTGTGAGTTCCTCTGCGGTGTAAGGCGAGGCGTTCATTGAAAATGGCACAGCGGATGTCACGGTTATGCTGTGGGCTGTTGTAGCTGCGATCGTTTCGGCTGTCTGCGCATTGCAAATGCTCTGATATGATGAACCGTTGACAAAGTTATTTTTGTCGGAGCTATTCCTGTCAGACTCGTCGCTTGCTCCAGGGGCACTGACCTGAACAAGGCTACAGTCAAAGTGGCTTCCATTTTCCTGTGGCATGATATAGTCCTCGTGCATCTCGTCAATGGATGCAGAAAATGAGCCATGCCAGCTTGCATGGTGCTTGTCTGCGTAGCTTTCATATGGACCCATACCGATATAATTTACATTTCGCATATCTTCTATCAAAATCATCCTCACGCCAAATCTTGGGAGCGTAGGGAATTCAGCATTTTTCTTTACATGCATTTTTGATTTTATAGTTCCTTCAGGTGTTATTATCCATTCAGCGTTTATCCTCAGAACAGGCTGTACCGTTGGTGCTGAGAGGCTTGACGTGCACGATATCACGGCACATCCATCTTTTATAATGCAGCCAGTCTCATATGTCCTCTCGGATATCATGTCATAGTGGGCTCTTAACCACTCGTTCTTGATATTTCTGTCGTTGTCTGTAGGCGCGCGCCAGATAGTCTTATCGCATGGAGCAGCGAGAAGTTCCTGACCGTCCATTGCAAAGCCTGTAAAGTTTCCTGTGTTCCTGTCAAATATATATTCAAAATTACTTCCGCTGACAACAAATTCTGTGTCGCTTTCCGATACATGAAGATGGGCAGAAGCTGTATCCTGAGTAGTCAGATATTGTTCCGCCAAATTCTGCGCCTTGTCCAAAGACGATGCTTTATCCAGGACCTTGTCTGCGTTCTGTTTTTGTGTGGCAAGTTCTATCTCGTCAAATCCCAACACATCACCTTTCTTTACGAATGCACTGTCACAAGCTGCCTTATATATCACACGGAGAAACATTCTGTGTGTAATAATATCTTTTGTGCAATCGGCGACATCTGAACATTCAACAACACTGGAACGATCAGTAACATCTGAGCTGCCAGAAATGTCAGCATGACTTGCTGCATATAAGTCTGACAATGATTTCTGTATATTTGTAGTAGGGTTCAGGCTGACAGTTCCATCGCCGTGAGGTGCCACGGAAGGAACATCAATATTTCCGGATGTAACCACCTGTCCATCACAAGTGACTTCATAGCTCATAGTGAGGTAGTCCCTGATGTCAGTGAAATCCATGTAGTTGTGCAGAGTCAAAACTCCATTTGTCTCATCATATCCAGTGATCCTTACCGGGCGGTTGATGTTCTTGAATTCAAGAAGTCCTGTGTGTGGTCTGCGGTCCGGATACACCAGACCGTCCATACAGAAGTTGCCGTCGTGGATAGTCTCACCGCTGTCTCCACCGTAGGCGTACATATCCTTGCCGTTTGCCGCCTTGCCCCTGTATATGGCGTGGTCGCACCACTCCCACACAAAACCGCCACAGGTGGTCTCGTGGCTGTCGAAGAACTGGAAGTAGTCCTCCAGATCTCCAGGGCCGTTGCCCATGGCATGACAATATTCGCACAGGATGTAAGGCTTGTCGCCATCACCATCTATATACTCAGCCATCTCGGATATGGATGGATACATTCTGCTGTAGAGATCCAGATTACTGTAATCGTATTTTCTCTTGCCGTCTGTATACTGGGCGCTCTCGTAGTGGGTGAGACGGGAGCTGTCATAGGACTTGACCCATGCCAGAGCCTTCTCAAATGTCACGCCGTATGCACTCTCATTTCCCATGGACCAGATGACCACGCTGGCACGGTTCTTGTCCCTGATGACGCAGTGCCTGATGCGGTCCAGTATGGATTCGCAGAATTCAGGGTTGTCTGCGATCGGCTCATTCCACCTTGCAGCCTTGTTCTCCCAGCTATTATCCGAATAGAATAATTCACTTGGACCATGAGCCTCTATATCCGCCTCATCTATCACATAGAATCCATATTCGTCGCAGAGCTCATAGAAATAAGGAACATTTGGATAATGGCTTGTCCTTATGGCGTTGACATTGTGCCGCTTCATGAAAGACATATCCCTGATGATCTGTTCTCTGCTGATCGTAAAACCGGTCACAGGGTCAGAGTCGTGTCTGTTCACTCCGTGGAACTTGATCGGCATGCCGTTGATGTACACGATCTTATTCTCTATCGTTATCTCCCTGATTCCTATCCTGTCAGTGATGACCTCACCGGCGCATCTTATGATGACAGTGTAGAGATATGGCTTTTCTGCATTCCACAGCACAGGGGAGTCAATCGACAAAGTAATGCTGCTGGAGCTGGCTGTGGTTTTAATCTCGGCTGCATTGGTATTGGCATCGCTCTGAGCGGAAATTTCACATTTTACACAACCTGATGAACATATGCTGCCATCGGCGTCCAGAATAGTAACTTCAATATCAACATTTGAATCAGCGCCTTTATCAACCACTGTTTCCGATTTTGATGAAAAACGGTCTTCAACGCAGGAATATTCTGTAAATGCTGTGAAGTCTATGGTTACATCTGCCTTAGTTGGCTCCGTTATATCGTCACAGCTGGTCTTTATGAAATAGTCGTATACAGCACCCTCAGAGCGTTTCAGGATATATACATCCCTGAAAATACCGCTCATGCGGAACTTATCCTGATCCTCAAGATAGCTTCCGTCGCACCATTTGAGGACCAGCACGCAGAGCCTGTTGGAGCCGTTTCTTATGAATTCGGTTATGTCAAATTCACTGGTCGAATGGGATACCTGGCTGTAGCCAACATACCTGCCGTTGAGCCATACATAGAAACAGGAATCTACACCCTCAAAGTTCAAGTGCGCGAGTGGCGCGTCCTCGTTCTGATCGTAGTCGAAGTCGGTCACATATGCTCCGCATGGGTTGCCCTTTGGAACATAAGGTGGGTCAAATGCAAATGGATACCTGACATTGGTATACTGATGATAGTCGTATCCGTGCATCTGCCATACTGATGGAACCGGAATATCATCGAAACCGGATATATCATATCCCTCACTGTAGAATTCGTCTTGAAGCTTGTAAATGCTGTCGTAGTAGCGGAACTTCCAGGTTCCATTCAGAAACTGTACTCTGTCCGAGAGATCCCTTGCATCAAGGGATGTGCTGTATGCCTTCCCAGCAGGAATATAGTAATTCCTATTCGGCATGGTGTTCTCATGCAGAATATGCAGATTTTCGTAGTGACGCGGAATGATCATAACAATACCTCCTGTGGTTAATTTAATATATAAAACGTTGTATATTCGTAGTTTGTTAGATATATTATAAGATAATGTCACATGAAAAGTCCATACATATAATGAGACAAAATATGCACATTCTAGTTTTATAAGACGGATACGCCGCACCCTGCAAGTCCGCTTGCAGGGTGAAGTCTCTGAACAGACAAAAGAAAAAGTATAAAGCATACAGGATGTGCCTGCACACGCTTCAAAATAGTGTAAAAATAGTGAAATAATAGTGTAATTTGCCATATAGAAAGGAGCCACACATGTATACAAACTCAGCATATCTTCACAACTCACTGCTCGACATAGTGGACAAGAGCAGACCGCTCATAGTCACAAGCTGCGGAACGTACAAGCTGTATACACAGAAAGAGTTTACGACCTACAGACCTAAGGGGCGTAAGGATTATCAGCTCATATATGTGGCGGCGGGAAAGGCACATTTTGAGATAAATGGGCAGGATGTGATCGCCTGTCCCGGAAACATGGTGATATACAGGCCGAGACAGATGCAACGGTATGTGTATTACGGAGACGAACACACGGAGGTGTTCTGGGTGCATTTCACCGGGGGAGAGGTGAAGCAGACACTCAGGCGGTACGGAATAAATGACGATGTGAATATGTTCTATGGTGGAGACCATGCTGAGTACAGAATTTTGTTCAGGCAAATGATACAGGAGCTACAGCTCTGCCGGGATGACTATGAGGAGATGTTGGAATACATATTCAGACAGATGCTTATCTCAGCTCACAGGCAGCAGGAGCAGGATGATTCAAAAACCTTTTCGGCCATGGCAGAGGAGATGGACCGTGCGGCGGCATATTTGGGAGAGCATTATAACGAAGAGATAGTGGTGGAAAGTTATGCAAATGAGCATAACATGAGCGTGAGCTGGTTCATACGGAACTTTAGACAGCGCATCGGCACCACGCCCACACAGTACATCATGTCAAAGCGTATAGCCAACGCCCAGATGCTTCTCGAGAGCTCGGACTACAACATGACGGAGATAGCAAAGATAGTTGGATACGATAATCCGCTTTACTTTAGCAGGGTGTTTAAAAAAGAAAAAGGAATGTCTCCTATGGAGTACAGGAAGTCGATCAGGCGGTGATGGCAGTTTGGACTATGCGCAGACAAACAACTGGAAATTCTTATAGTAAAGTGTATATAATATAGAAGAAACTGCCATGTGTTGTGGCTAAGTTAGTAATGAAAGATGATTGAATGATTGGAGGAACTGAATATGAAGGTTTTAATGTTGAATGGAAGTGCGAAGTCACAAGGCAATACATATCGTGCGCTTTACGAGGTAGGAGAGCAGCTTAACAAAGAGGGAATAGACTATGAGATATTCCAGATCGGTGCAGATCCACTGAGAGACTGCATAGGCTGTGGACAGTGTACGGAAAAAGGCTGTGTGTTTGATGACGATAAGGTAAATGAGTTCGTTGCCAAGGCAAAGGAAGCAGACGGACTGGTATTTGGAACACCTGTATACTATGCTCATCCAAGCGGACGTGTGCAGTCATTCCTTGACAGAGTATTCTACAGCAGCGGCCGTGCATTTGCATTCAAGCCGGGTGCATCTGTGGCAGTTGCAAGACGTGGCGGAACATCAGCATCATTCGATGTGATGAATAAATACTTTGGAATATCACAGATGCCGGTGGCTGGCTCTACATACTGGAATCTTGTACACGGACGCGTGCCTGGAGAGGCTGAGCTGGATGCGGAGGGTATGCAGACCATGAGGAATCTTGCTAAGAACCTTGCATGGATGCTCAAATGCTTTGAAGCCGGCAAGGCAGCAGGTGTTGCACTCCCTGACACGGAGAGAGGCAACCAGACGAACTTTATAAGATAAATTAGTAAAGATTATAATATCGTGAAGCAAATGACAAAGATTGAGTTTAACCTAAATCAGAACATAGTGTTAATGGTAGAAAGAGAGATTACATATGTAATCTCTTGAACTATAGTCAAGGTATGGAAATGGTAAGTATTCTACTGCTAACACTTTTTAAAATATAAATGCGTTTGATTCAAAGGAGATTTGGTTTGTGTTTGTTATTGCTGATAATGTGGCATCCGACAATGATCTGGTGATTCATGTAATTGCGTTTATATTGTGCTTATGATAAATAGAATATGTCAAAATGATAAGCGAGCTGTGGCCTTGTAAAGATCACAGCTCGTCGTCCGTCTCGATATAATCCGGCCGGTTATTGTTCATGGTTTCCTGGCTGGAGATGGTTCTCTGGCGTTTTTCCTGCCGGTAGGCATTAGGCGACATGCCGGTGGTCTTGCGGAAGATCTTGTGGAAAGCCTCGGCGGACTGGTAGCCGCATGAAAATGCAATACTTTCTATAGAAAGCTCAGATATGGTAAGCATATGCTGGGCTTTTGTTATGCGGAAATTCTGCAGGTATTTCACAGGACTCATCCCGGTGTACTGCTTGAACAGGTCGGAGAAATAGCTTCTGTTGATTCCAACGTAGTCAGACAGCTCCTCCACCTTCATTGGCATATAGAGATGTCGTTGTAACTGAACATATTAGCAAAATAATTTGTTGACATCAATATAGATATACTACATTATTGAATTACAAACTAGGTTGATCTGAACTTATATATAATTAAAGAGGGGGATAAAACACAATGAAAAAATAAGACTAATTCTGGTAATGTTGGCTATACAAAGAAAAGGGGATTGCCAGTTAATAAAAATAATAACTTGGTGAAAAGGACGTGGCAAAAGGGATTTGGTTATTCTTCAGGCACTGGAAACAGTAACTATATGTGGACATATTCAACTTTGAAGAAACAAATTGACAGTGGAAATCCGTGTATGTTTTCTATTGCAAATGGATACTATTATAATCATACTGTTGCAGTGGTAGGTTATAAGGAATATAAGAATATGAGAACGGGAAAGGTGTATACGTTTTTGGTGGCCCACGATGGCTGGAGTACCACAACAAGATACATAGCAATGAAAAATACTGGTGCGAGCTATGTCGCGTGTCAAACATCGATAAAGGTTCCGTCAAAAAAGAAGTAGAGGAGAAGAAAATATGAATATGGCAATTGTTGTGGCTGCAATCGGAGTTGTGGCAGTCCTTGTATCAATAGTTGGTATAGCGACTAAAAAGATGCCTTTGGTGATTACGGCAATGGCATTATTAGGTATTTGCATAATAGTTACGGGGGTAGAATTGTATAATGCACAAATGTGGCAGGAAATAGCTGTTGGGGCATTTGCTGTAGGGGGATTGTGCGTATGTGCATCTATTATTATGATGATAATTAGGTGGAAAAGAAAGTAGGAATTTGTAATATGTGTCAGCACTTATATTCTGGAATATCACAGATGACGATCACAGGCTCACCATATTGGAGAATTTTGCACACAGACGCCTGCTGATTTTTAGAAGAATATGCTGATGGCATTGATTTACTTTTGGTTAGCATACAGTAATAATGTCTGGTGCCTTTGCCACTGGAGATAATTTTAAAAATCATCATCTGTATCAATATAATCCGGCCGGTTGTTGTTCATGGTTTCCTGGTTGGAGATGGTTCTCTGGCGTTTCTCCTGCCGGTAGGCATTGGGCGACATGCCGGTGGTCTTGCGGAAGATCTTGTGGAAAGCCTCGGCGGACTGGTAGCCGCATGAAAATGCAATACTTTCTATAGAAAGCTCAGATATGGTAAGCATATGCTGGGCTTTTGTTATGCGGAAATTCTGCAGGTATTTCACAGGACTCATCCCGGTGTACTGCTTGAACAGGTCAGAGAAATAGCTTCTGTTGATGCCTACGTAATCCGACAGCTCCTCCACCTTCATAGGCATACTGTAGTGGTTCTGAATGTAGGAGATGGCGTGGTTTACGTAGGCATTTCCCGATGGAGTCTCCAGCTTGTCTTTCTGTGCATTTGCGATGACAGACAGAGCGAGGTAGAGCATGCCCATGAGCCTGAAGTGGTCTGCGTGATCCGAGGTGTTGTGAGCAAGCATATCAAATACGTACTTTTTCAGTTTGTCGCCATCCTCGCAGGTGAATATAGGCTGGTTCTGGGTGAGCCCGATACTGCTCAGCGTGTCGTGGGCGCATCTGCCCGAGAAACCGAACCATACATAACGCCATGGATGGTGTTCGTCCGATATATATGTGGCGGGGGTGTCAGGTTCAATGAGGAAGCCCTGACCCTTTTTCAGATGATAGTGGGCTCCCTTCACATAGAAGTCGCCCTCCCCCTCAAGTACAAAATGTATAAGGTAGAATGTTTTGACCGCAGGGCCTGCCTTGTGCAGCGGTTCGGTTATCGAGTGTCCGAACACATTCAGGTAGAGGTCTGTATCATTCTCCTGGGGGAATTCCATTACGATCTTATTTTCCATTTTACAAACTCCGCATTTTCTTAATAAAGTAACTTCATAAATTGATCTGATAATCTTCAGGAGATTTTGGCAAAGTCCATATACAGATTCTCGTACTGTTCTAAATTTATAAGATTTGAACGTTTCTGTAATGAAGGCATATGAACTCGTTCTCTCATTATAATATATAAGAGTATAACATACATTCAACCGGATTATCCATACAATAATATGTTCCGCCAGAAAAAACAATCTAACAAATGGACATATATTTGCAACGCTATGCCATGTTCAAAATCTGTATATTGTTATAGAATTATATTCACAAAGCAAGAAGCGCAACGGCGTAGCGCAGAAAATGTGCGCAATATGGACAACAAAATAACGGACATTAAGAAAAAAATATAAAAAGATGGAGAAAGGTGGAGTTACAGACAATGAAGAAAATCGCAGAACTAAAGGAAATTATCGCAGGTGGAGAGTTTGACGAGAAGCTTGCACAGATCTATCTCGACAAGGATATGATCCCATACAACAGGCAAAGATATGTAAAAGCTCTTGATAAATTTACAGAGTTATTCGGAGATCAGGAGGTTGCTATCTACAGCGCTCCCGGAAGAAGTGAGGTGTGTGGAAACCATACAGACCATCAGAACGGACATGTACTTGCTACATCGATCAACCTTGATGCCATAGCAATTGTGGCACCTAGAGAGGACGGCGTGATCGAGCTTGTGTCAGACGATATGCCAAAGGAAGTTATCAATGTAAATGATATCGAGCAGGATCCTGCACTTGAGGGAACAACAACAGCGCTTATCAAGGGCGTTGTTGCAGGAATCAGAGACTACGGATTCAAGGTAGGCGGTTTCACAGCATTTGTGACAAGCGATGTGCTCATGGGAGCTGGAATGTCATCATCAGCAGCATTTGAGAGCCTTATAGGAACTATCCTTTCAGGCCTCTACAATGACATGAAGGTTTCATCAGTTGATGTTGCAAAGATAGGACAGTACGCAGAGAACGTATACTTCGGCAAGCCATGCGGACTTATGGATCAGATGGCATGTGCAGTCGGAGGACTTATATATATCGACTTCTTCGACAAGGCTAATCCTGTCATCAAGCAGGTCCCAGTTGACTTTGAGGCTCACCAGTACAGCCTGTGTATCGTTGACACAAAGGGTTCACATGCAGACCTCACAGACGACTACGCAGCAATCCCTGCAGAGATGAAGCAGGTTGCAAATTACTTCGGCGAGGAACTCCTCAGCAGAGTTTCAGAGGAGGATTTCATCAGCAAGGTTGGTGAGATGAGAGCCAGCGGCAAGGTGAATGACAGAGCAGTCCTTCGTGCGCTTCACTTCTACACAGAGCAGGACAGAGTTGCAGAGGGTGTTGCAGCACTTGAGAATCAGGAATTTGACCATTTCCTCGATGTTATAAAGAGAAGCGGAGATTCATCATTCAAGCTTCTTCAGAATATATACAGCGCAAAGGATCCACTCACACAGAACGTATCAATAGCACTTGGATTCTCAGAGAAGTTCATCGGCGAGGATGGTGTGTGCAGAGTACACGGCGGCGGATTTGCCGGAACCATCCAGGCATTTGTCAAGAATGCGGCTGTTGCTGAGTACAAGAAGAACATCGAGTCGATCTTCGGAGAGGGCGCATGCCACGTCCTCAAGGTAAGACCTTACGGCGGAATCAAGGTAGTTGAATAGATATTTGCGAAACATGACAGTGTATAGTGTTTGAGGCAATTTAACATACCAATCAGGGGTCGTTTCCACTTAACTCAGCCTGCAGCGCATGTAACAGCTGGCTTGCCAGCTGTTGTGGGTAATAGTCAATGCTGATTTTTTAGCATTGACTATTACCTAAGGACCGGCGGCCTCGTATTCCCCTGATTTGGTAATGTTAAATTACCTCAAACATAATACAGGTTTATGGGTTTCGCAAATATCTGTGCGTGAAAAAATATAAGGATATGTAGAAAGAAGGGTTACAACCATGATAGATACAAATATCAAGCAGCTCGTTGAGTACGGAATTGCAAATGAGCTGATAGAGGAAGAGGATAGAATATATACGACCAACACCATCCTCGAGATGCTGAAGAAGGACAGCTACGAGGAGCCGGGTGAGGTGCCAGCTATAGATACACCGGAAAAACTTGAGGAGTGTCTCAAGGGGATTCTGGATTACGCAGTTGAGAATGGACTTATCGCAGAGAATTCAGTTGTCCTCAGAGATCTGTTCGACACGAAGATCATGAATGCGCTGGTTCCAAAGCCAAGCCAGATCATAAAGACGTTCAGAGAGAAGTATGCAAAGTCCCCAGAGGAGGCGACAGACTTCTATTATAAGCTCAGCAGAGCAACAGATTATATAAGAACATACAGAGTTGCAAGGGACATCAAGTGGGTAAAGCCTACAGAGTATGGTGATATCGACATCACCATCAACCTTTCAAAGCCTGAGAAGGATCCGAAGATGATTGCCCTTGCTAAGACCATGTCACAGTCATCATATCCAAAGTGCCAGCTGTGTATGGAGAACGAGGGATATGCGGGAAGGATCAACCATCCAGCAAGAGAGAATCACAGGATCATTCCTATAGAGGTAAATGGCAGCAAGTGGGGATTCCAGTATTCTCCATATGTATACTACAATGAGCACTGTATCGTGTTCAACGGACAGCACATCCCTATGAAGATAGAAAAGGCTACATTCCAGAAACTCTTTTCATTTGTTGGACAGTTCCCACATTACTTCCTGGGATCAAATGCAGACCTTCCTATAGTAGGTGGATCTATCCTCACACACGATCACTTCCAGGGCGGACGTTATACATTTGCCATGACAAAGGCACCTGTTGAGACAAAGATTACATTTGCAGGATATGAGGATGTTGAGGCAGGAATCGTGAAGTGGCCTATGTCAGTCATCAGACTTGACGGAGAGGATCCAGACAAGATCATAGAGCTTGCCGACAAGATTCTCGGCGCATGGAGAGGCTACACAGATGAGGATGCGTACATATTCGCGGAGACAGACGGAGAGCCTCACAACACGATCACTCCGATCGCAAGAATGAGAGATGGCAAGTACGAGATGGACTTAGTCCTTCGTAACAACATCACCACAGAGGAGCATCCACTTGGTCTCTATCATCCATGGGAGCAGTACCACAACATCAAGAAGGAGAACATCGGACTCATCGAGGTAATGGGACTTGCGGTACTTCCTGCAAGACTCAAGGGCGAGATGGAAGAGCTGGCAGAGGTTCTTGTGGCAGGTGGAGACATCAAGGCTCATGAGAATATCGCAAAGCATTACGACTGGGTACAGACTTTCATTGGAAAGTACGACATAAATGCAGACAACGTACACAAGATCCTTCAGGATGAGATCGGCGATGTATTCGCAAAGATCCTTGAGTGTGCAGGCGTTTACAAGAGAGATGAGGCCGGAAAGGCTGCATTCCTCAAGTTCGTAGATTATGTGAATGCACAGTAATATAGTGTGCACTAAAAATGCAATAATATATGTGTATCTGTGACAGACGTATTCCATAACTAATATTTATTAATGCCACATTTTATTGTGCATAACAGGATGTAGTGGTATAGTGTTGGAGAAAACGTCATTACAAAATAAAAATGTTTATAAACTGGTGATCGACATTTGCGCAAGACATTAACAGTGCCCCCAAAAGCACAGGTGTCCGGCAGATGGTTATGAGTCACAGTATCATAAAGGAGGAAAACATTATGAAAATTTTGGTAACAGGCGGAGCAGGTTATATAGGAAGTCATACATGTGTTGAGCTGCTTAATGCAGGCTACGAGGTAGTAATTCTCGACAACCTTTACAATGCCAGCGAGAAGGCAGTCGACAGAATCAAGGAGATAACAGGAAAGGATCTCACATTTTACAAGGCAGATATCCTTGACAAGGAAGCTATGGACAAGATATTTGCAGATGAGAAGCCTGACTGTGTAATACATTTTGCAGGACTCAAGGCAGTTGGTGAATCAGTTGTAAAGCCACTTGAGTACTATCAGAACAACATCACAGGAACTCTTAATCTGTGCGAGGTTATGAGAAAGAACGGATGCAAGAACATCATCTTCTCATCATCAGCTACAGTATACGGCAATCCTGCATTTATCCCTATCACGGAGGAGTGCCCAAAGGGAACACCTACGAACCCATATGGCTGGACAAAGTGGATGATCGAGCAGATCCTCACAGACCTCCACACAGCAGATCCAGAGTGGAATGTAATTCTTCTCCGTTACTTCAACCCAATCGGAGCTCATAAGAGCGGACTTATCGGAGAGGATCCAAAGGGTATTCCTAACAACCTTCTTCCATATGTTGCACAGGTTGCAATCGGAAAGCTTCAGAGCGTTGGAGTATTTGGCAATGATTACGACACACCGGATGGAACAGGTGTGAGAGATTACATCCATGTAGTAGACCTTGCAGTTGGACATGTAAAGGCTATCAACAAGATCAAGGAGAATCCTGGAGTTAAGGTATACAACCTTGGAACAGGAAATGGTTACAGTGTCCTTGATGTTATCAAGGCGTTCAGCAAGGCCTGTGGACATGACGTTCCATATGTGATCAAGGAGAGACGTCCTGGAGATATTGCAACATGCTACTCAGACGCTTCACTTGCCAAGAAGGAGCTTGGCTGGGAGGCTCAGTACGGAATCGACGAGATGTGTGCTGATTCATGGAAGTGGCAGTCGATGAATCCAAATGGATATAATGACTAATTCCAAAATATAAATAACATAAAGCAGCAGAGCACCGACAAATACTATATATAATCAGATGTAGATTTGCCGGTGCTCTTTTCTGTGTATTGACTTTTTAAAAGAGACGTTGTATAAGTAAGTAAACTACGCTTTCTGCGGTCTTTGTTAATTATGCCCTTTTTTAGGGCTTTATCAGATAGAAATGGGTGTTTGACATATGAGACTAGAAATACTGCTTTCGTGTATGAACCTTCAGGATGAGGATATCATAACGAAATCCCATATAGAGTCCGACACGATCATAGTCAACCAGTGTGGATATGATGGGTACAATGAATATGACAGGAACGGACATAAGACAAGAATTTTTTCGGTGAATGACAAGGGTCTTACCAAGAGCAGGAACTATGCTATAAAGCATTCTGAGGCGGATGTTTGTCTGCTGTGTGATGACGATGAGGTGTTCAGCAGGAATTATGAAGAAGGGATACTGACTGCGTACAGAGATCTGCCAGAGGCGGATGTCATCATATTCAACATAGGCAACAGACCTGCCCATTGGGGCGACATGCCTAAGAAGCTTGGATATCTGGATCTCATGCATGTGGCATCCTGGCAGATATCATTCAAGAGAGAGAGCATAGTCAATAATAATGTATATTTTGATGAGCGCATGGGTGCGGGCTCGGGCAACGGAGCTGAAGAGGAATTCAGATTCCTCACGGATTGCAGGAAGAACGGACTTGCAATATATTATGTACCATTTGTCATAGCGGATGTTGCGCAGACAAAGTCAACATGGTTTAAGGGGTATAACGAAGAATTTTTCATAAACAGAGGTAATACGACAAGATACATCATGGGTTATGTACCGGCGGTATTGTACGCAGCGTATTACAGCATAAGGAAGAGACATCAGTTTGACAGTGATATATCATGGTTTAAGGCCTTCAGACTTATTATGAAGGGAATACATGAGAACAGGTTAGGGAAGAAGAAATGAGTGAAAAAATATTAAGTGTGATAATTCCGTCTTACAACAGCAAGCCATATCTTGACAAATGTCTTGGATCACTTGTTGTTCCGGAGCTTATGGACAAAATAGACGTGATAGTGGTAAACGATGGCTCGACAGACGGCAGTGAGAGTATATGTGAGGAGTACATTGAGAAGTATCCTGACAGCTATTCACTTATTAATAAGGAGAACGGAGGACATGGCTCAGCGATAAATGCCGGAGCTGAGAAGGCCAGGGGCAGATACATGAAGGTGCTTGACGCCGACGACTGGTTTCTCACAGAGAGTATTCCTGAGTTTATAGGAAAGCTCGAGAATGCCAGTGCGGATGTTGTTCTGACATGTCACCACACCATCAATATAACAACAGGGGAGATAAAGAACTGGAGATGTTTCCCTGATGAATTCGACAGAGAATATACTATGGAAGAGGTCATGTCAGACTGGAAAAAATTTGACAGAAGCCTCACATTCCATGGAATAACATATAGAACACAGTTTTACCGTGAGAATGGAGTCAGACTTGCAGAAAAAGTATTCTACGAGGATCACGAATATGCGACATATCCATGCTGCTTGGCAAAATCCATACTGCCACTCGATATGTTCGTGTACGAGTACAGGATCGGGGATGTGTCCCAGAGCGTATCCGCGCAGAATCAGTTCAAGAGAATCGACCATACCAAGATGGTCATAGTAAAGATGCTCAAGAACAGAGAGGACATCTCGGAGCAGTGGGCTCTTGAATACTGCGACAAGAAGATACATCTTCTTCTGCTGAGCTTCATGGTAACTTCCATGCTATGCGATTCCGACAGAAAGAGAGGTGTTGCACGGGTAGATCAGCTTATGAGTTATATAGTCAAGAGAGACAGACACGTCGTTGATATGACATTGAAGCATTATAAGATACTTAAGCTTCTGAATGCTGCGCATGTGGGTCTGGAAGGCTATAACAAAATGCTTAATTCAAAGCTTTACAACAAGGTAAGGCACAATAAGAGTTTTGAATAGATTTACTATGGAGGATTAACGAAAAATGAAAGTAAAAAGCGGAAGCTTTTTAGAAGTTTTTAATTATAAAGATCTTTTAAATCAGCTTGTCTCAAGAGATATAAAGTTAAAGTATAGAAGAAGTTTTCTTGGATATGTGTGGAGTATCCTGAACCCATTGCTCATCATGATCGTAATGGTTATCGTATTCTCCAAGATGTTCAACAGATCGATACCACACTTTCCTGTGTACCTTTTTGCAGGACGTATACTGTACGAATTTGTAATAGGTGCATGTGGTAAGGCACTTGGAAGTATAACAGATAATTCGTCACTGCTTAAGAAAACGTATGTGTCAAAGTTTATGTTCCCGCTGGCAAAAATCACAAGCTCACTTGTTGACTGCCTGTTTTCACTGGGAGCGTTTCTTATCGTTATCATATTCACACGTTCACCATTTTATTGGACGATGCTGTTGTTCCCGTTCATATTCCTTCAGGCCTATATATTTGCCTGCGGATTGGGCTTTTTTCTTGCACAGCTCCATGTATTCTTCAGAGATACAAGATATATATGGAATGCGGTCACCACAGCGTGGATGTACTGTTCAGCGATATTCTATCCTATAGATATGCTGCCAGACTGGTTGAAGTTACTTGTGAATTACTTCAACCCACTGTATGTGTATATCAAGCAGTTTAGATGCATAGCGCATCAGGGAGTGATGCCTGATCTCACTACTATCGGTCTCGGATTCCTCTATGCATTCTTTTTCTTTGGACTGGGAGTGCTGTGTTTCAAGAAGAATCAGGACAAGTTCATTCTGTATATTTAGGAGGTGTGGCAGTTGGCTAACGTAGAAGAGAAAAAGAACGAACTTGATGATAAGAAGATTTTCACCTCAAATGCACAGCGTACAACAACTGTGGCAAAGGGTGAGACCATTATAGAGCTCAAGGATGTGACCATAAGATTCAACAAGAACAATCTGAAGGTGGACAATCTGAAAGAGTATTTTATAAGACTTGTGACAAAACAGTTGATGTTCCAGGAGTTCATAGCGTTAAAGGACATCAATCTTGATATAAAGAAGGGCGAGGCGTGGGGCTTCCTTGGAACCAATGGTGCCGGAAAATCCACCCTGCTCAAGGTAGTCAGCAGAATATTGAAGCCTGCCAGCGGTACTGTTAAGGTATCGGGAACTGTGGCAGCCCTCATAGAGCTTGGAGCCGGAATCGATCCACAGCTCACGGCCCGTGAGAATATATTTCTCAACGGAACTCTGCTGGGATATTCAAAGGCATTTATAGAGTCAAAGTTTGACGATATAGTTGAGTTTTCAGAGTTGCAGGATTTCCTTGACTCTCCGGTCAAGAACTTTTCTTCAGGTATGAAGACAAGACTTGCATTCTCCATAGCGACGGCGGTTGAGCCGGATATTCTCATTGCGGATGAGATACTTGCTGTAGGTGATATGCGATTCAAGAAGAAGTGTGCGGCCAAGATGACTGCCATGCTGGAGGATGGAACGACCCTGCTGTATGTATCCCACAACATAGCTGCTGTCAAGAAGCAGTGTAACAAGGCTATGTGGCTGGATCATGGAAATGTAGTTATGGTGGGAGATGCTGATACGGTATGCGATGCATTCAAGGCCGAGATGGATGCACCTGCACCGGCAAAGGCCCAGAGCAAGGACAAGAAATAACAAGAAATCAGGCAAGATGTTTGATATACAACACAGGAGGATTGGATAATGTTACAGAATGTGAAGTTGCAGAATGTGATGCTGCAGATGAATCTGGATGTGAACTTGATAGAGTATCCTGAATTCAGCGCCATTGGAAAGGGAGAGGAATCACCATTTATATACGACTCAGAGAAGAAATGTCATGTTGTTGAGAAGCTCACAAAGGTTAATTTCATGAGCTATTACAACTGCATTCAGGTAAAACGCTGGTCAGAGTATACAGGGGTAAAGAACTTCAAGCTCCACCTCACAATGAAGGGAAAAGCTACAATATCCGTATATGCAATATATTCAGCATCCGTTGCGGTTACCTACAATCCACTTGTATCACAGGTAGTTGAGAGTGATGAGGTTTCAGAGGTGGTTGTGAACATACCAGAGACAGATAAGGCTCTTGTAGGTTTCTATATGGATACCCTGGAAGATACAGAGATATACAGCGGATACTATTCTGCTGACATCGAGGAGGACAGAATAAGAGATGTAAATATCTCTCTTGTCACAACAACATTCAAGAAGCAGGAATATATCAAGCGTAATATAGACCTCATCAAGTCAAATGTACTCTATGATGGAAGCGACCTCAAGGGACACATGTTTGTACATGTCATTGACAATGACAGAGAACTCGATCCATCAGAGCTCGACAGTGAGGATCTCAAGGTTTATATGAATAACAACGTAGGTGGAGCCGGCGGTTTCACCCGTGGAATGATAGAGGCACTGGAGCTTCCAAAGAAGCCTACACATGTACTCCTCATGGATGATGACGTTATGGTCATGCCAGAGAGTTTGTTCAGAACATATTATCTGCTCAGACTCCTCAAAGACGAGTACAAGAAGTGCTTCCTGAGTGGAGCCATGTTCGATTACGACATACGCCAGAAGCAGTATGAGGACGTGGGATTTGTCCACAAGGCAGACGGATCATACGGTCCGGTCAAGTCAGCTATGGATATGAGGCTTCTCAAGAACATAGTTGCAAATGAGAACTACAGTTTCAATGTCGATGATGCATATGCAGGCTGGTGGTACTGCTGTATACCTGTGGAGCACATCGAGGACAGAGGCTTACCACTTCCGGTATTTGTCAGAGGTGACGATGTAGAGTTCTCACTGAGAAATAAGCCGGGATTTATAGCACTTAATGGTATCTGTATATGGCATGTGGGATTTGCAGGCAAATTCAACGCCGCCATGGAGCTTTATCAGGTTCACAGAAACAGTTTTGTTATCCAGGCGGCAAGCGGAATATGTCAGGATGTGGATTTCCTTGCGAGAGTAAAGGGAATGTTCTGGAAGGATATAACCAGATTTGCATACAACAATGCTGAGCTGCTCATAGATTCCATTGAGGATTACCTCAAGGGACCAGAGTATATCATGCATCTTGACGGAGAGCAGAGCCTCAAGGAGCACAATGCTAAGAACGAGAAGCTTGTGCCGCTGGCAGAGCTTGGCTATGCAGGGGATCTTCCTACAGATCCATACAAGTATGAGAGTCTTAATCTGTTCCGCAAGGCAATGTATGTGCTCACGATAAACGGACATCTTCTTCCAAACTTCATGCTCAGAAGAACACCGTATATCATCGCGTACGACTGGTTCTTTGTTCCGGGAAAGAATTACATGAAGAAGACTCTCGTTGCCGTGAACAAGAACGGTGGAACAGGAGTCAGAAGAACGATCAACAGAAAGCGTTGTTTTGCGCTTATAAAGAGATATAGAAAAGTATTGGCTAAATACAAGAAGACACATGTGGAAGTTGAGCAGGCTTACAGAAATGCATTTGACGAGATGAAGACAACTAAGTTCTGGAAGGAATATCTGCATATATAAAGTGATATGGAAGGAGTATCTTTAGGGTATGGCTACTATTAAAGGTATAAAAAACCGTTTGGCGGCTGCGGGAAGAGCACTGGGGGGAGATTACACCTCAGAGAAGAACGGTTCGAAGCCAAAGGATAAGCTCAAGGCGTCCCAGCGAGTAAATGCGGCGCAGAGGGCGATGAGCGGTGATTACGCTCTCAGAGACGGCAAAAAGCCTGTTGTAAAGGTCGAGCCTGCTGAGATCAGGATGAATAAGGTATTCACCACGAAGGAAAAAGCAGAGCCTGAGATCAAAGTGTTTGAGAAGCAGGAGAGTGCCAGACAGAGAGAAGAAGAGCGAGTAGAGTGGAGAAAGAAAGCGGTGAGACGCGACAGCGACAAGACAGTCGGATGCATACATCCTGATTACTGCTGTGGCTGCGGCGCGTGCTACAGTGTATGTCCGGTAAATGCTATAAGCATGAAGTATGATTCAGAGGGATTTCTTGCTCCTGTAGTGGATCGCAGCAAATGTACAAACTGCGGTCTGTGCAGAAAGATCTGTCCATCTATAAATCTTGAGTATAAGAACACTGTCGAGCCTGCATGCTATGCGGCATATGCAGACGATGAGATAAGGGCAAAGAGTTCGTCAGGTGGAATATTCACACTGCTGGCTGAGTATGCATTTGAGCAGGGTGGAGCTGTATGCGGAGCAGGATACACAGACGATTTCAAGGTTGAACACTTTATCATAGAGAGCCCGGATGATCTGGACAAGCTCAGAAAATCCAAGTATGTTCAGGCTGATGCATCGAAGGTGTATGCGGACGTTAAGAAGATACTCAAGGAAGGCAGAGTGGTAGTATTCTGCGGATGCGGATGTCAGGTCGCAGGACTTTACGCAACACTCAAGAATGTGGATATATCAAATCTCTACACAATAGATCTGATGTGCCACGGCGGTCCATCGCCAAAGCTGTTCGATGATTATCTGAACAAATACCACGGCAAGGATCAGGGCAAGGTTGCTGATGTTGGATTCAGAGACAAGGACTACTTCGGCTGGTCTACAGAGATGACTGTAAAGTACACTGACGGAACAGTTTATCACAGAACAAGGACACAGGATCCATATTACAGAGCATTCCTTCCTTGTATATCGACGAGAAAGTTCTGTGGACACTGCGCATATGCGAAGCTTCCGAGAACAGGTGATATAACACTTGCAGATTTCTGGGGAATCCAGAAGTACAACAGAGATTACACTGACGGCAAGGGAACATCCATTGTGTCAGTCAACAGCCCACAGGGTGAGAAGATATATGCTGCCATAGCAGACAAGCTGCTCCTGAACAAGGAGATACCTTGTGATGATGTACTCAAGACAGGACAGCCATTTGACCACTGCTTCAAGAATCATCCTGCCAGACAGAGATATTTTGAGCAGATAAAGAATGGCTCATCCATGGAGAAGGCGTACGATTATGCCATCAAGGACAAGTACGATGTAGGTATATATGGCGTGTGGTTCGGTGCGAACTACGGAAGTGTTGCTACCTATTACGCACTTCACGAGATCATCAGATCATTTGGTCTGTCAGTGCTCATGATAGACATGCCTGCAGCCAAGACCGGAGCCGGCAAGCCTGACACCCATGCGAGAAGATTTGCAAAGGCACATTACCATGAGAGCAAGAGATACACACTGAAGGATATGAGGGAGCTCAATTCCAAGGTCGATACATTCATCATGGGATCAGATCAGGTGTGGAACAGAGGTATAAGCAGAGGCTTCGGCTTCTCATTCTATTTCGATTTTGTTGAGCCGGATAAGAAGAAGATCGCATTCTCTGCATCATTTGGACATGACAGGGATTTCTGTAATGTACAGGACAGGGAGACGATATCTGAATACATGAGACAGTTTGATGGAATATCCATTAGAGAGACCAGTGGAGTTGAGATCTGTAAGGATGTGTATGGAATAGATGCGGTGAGAGTTCTCGATCCTGTATTTGTTGCAGACAGAAAGGTATTCGATTCACTGGCAGACAAGGCAAAGAAGAAGCACGATGGCAAATATATGCTTGCATATATACTTGATCCAACTCCGGAGAAGAGAGCCGCAGTGGTTGAGGTTTCAGAGAAGCTCGGCCTTGAGGTAGTTGTTCTTCTGGACGGACGTCCAAAGGACCCGGTGAAGAACCGTCAGATCATGGATATGGACGACAAGATCGTCGACGACATAACAGTCGAGGACTGGCTGAACTATTTCAGAAATGCAGATTTCGTTCTCACTGATTCATGCCACGGAATAAGCTTCTCACTTGTATTTGAGACAAACTTTATCGGACTTGCAAACAGTGCAAGAGGAATGACAAGATTTGAATCCCTCGTGGATGTATTCCAGGTGAGAGATCATTACGTTCAGGATGCGGCAGACATTCTTGGAAATGATGAGCTGTTGAAGCCTGTGGATTACGACAATGTTAATAAGATACTTATGTCAGAGAGGGAGAGATCCCTTGCATGGCTTAAGGAAGTATTGTTCAGACCTAAGGAGTTTGAGGGTTATAGAGCATATCCAATTATAGATAAGAGATTGGCGGAAGATAAGGAGGATTAAGTAACATGGCAAAGTATGATTACCTCATAGTAGGAGCCGGATTATTCGGCGCAGTATTTGCATACGAGGCAGGCAAGAGAGGCAAAAGCTGTCTGGTTATAGACAAGCGTCCACATATTGCCGGCAACATTTACACAGAGCAGGTGGAGGGTATAAATGTTCACAAGTATGGCGCACATATATTCCACACATCTGACAAGAAGATCTGGGAGTATGTAAACCAGTTTGCAGAGTTCAACAACTACATTAACTCACCTGTAGCTTCATACAAGGATGAGCTGTACAACCTTCCATTCAACATGAACACATTCAGCAAGATGTGGGGAATCAAGAAGCCTTCAGAGGCAAAGGCAATCATCGAGAAGCAGATCGCAGATCTGAACATTGGAGAGCCAAAGAACCTTGAGGAGCAGGCACTCAAGCTTGCCGGTACAGATGTGTATGAGAAGCTTGTCAAGGGATACACAGAGAAGCAGTGGGGAAGACCATGTACAGAGCTTCCTGCATTCATTATCAAGAGACTGCCTCTGAGATTCATATACGACAACAACTACTTCAATGACCGTTTCCAGGGAATCCCAATGGGCGGATACACACAGATCATTGAGAAGATGCTTGAGGGCGCTGAGGTCAAGACTGACACAGATTACTTCGATTTTATCAAGGAGAATCCTGACATCGCAGACAAGACTGTATACACAGGTATGATAGATGAGTTCTTCGGATTCCAGTACGGACCACTTGAGTACCGTTCAGTAAGATTCGAGACAGAGGTACTCGATGAGGAAAACTACCAGGGAAATGCTGTTGTGAACTACACACACAGAGATGTTCCATACACAAGAATAATTGAGCACAAGCACTTTGAGTTTGGAAAGCAGCCAAAGACAGTTATCAGCCGTGAGTATTCAGCAGAGTGGAAGCCGGGCGTAGAGCCATACTACCCTGTAAACAACGACAAGAACAATGCGCTTTACGAGAAGTACAAGGAGCTTGCAGAGACACGCAAGGATGTAATATTCGGCGGAAGACTTGGACAGTACAAGTATTATGATATGGACAAGGTAATCGCAGCAGCACTTGAATGTGTTGAGGCGGAGTTCTAATCGTGAGATAGAGCATATTATAAAGCCATACAAAGGGACGCATACCGGAATACAGATTTTCCGTATATGCGTCCTTTTTGCGTGCCGGAAGCATGGGTGATACGTCAAAATAAAAAAGATATACACTTTCGACAGAACGTGATAGAATTATACTAATTATGGGCATGTTATTTGGTGGATACGATGCCCAGGGGGTAAAAATTAAAAGGGTAAAGGGTGTATATGTTATGACAAGGAAGAGGATTGCGGTACTGACAGCCCAGGCTGATGAGTACACCCAGGGTAGATTCCTCTCGGGGTTTTTTGAGAAGGCATTTCAGCTTGATTATGATGTGTGCGTGTTCTCAATGTATCTGAAGTATCAGGATACAGCTAGCAGAGAAGTGGGGGACGCCAACATATTCAACCTGATAGAATTTGACAAATATGATGCGGTGGTCATATGTACTGACAGGATCAGGACGCCGGGAACAGAGGAGGGACTCCGGTGGCGTGTGGAGCATGAGTTTGATGGTCCGGTACTGATAGTCGGCGACGAGATAGAAGGATATAAATCCATAAATATTGATCACAGAAAGAATATATGCGGGCTTATGGATCATCTCATAGAAGAGCACGGATACCGTGATATAGTGCTGCTTGATGGCTGGGAGAATACTGCCAATTCCGAGCTGAAGAAGCAGGGATTCTTTGACAGCATGAAGAGTCATGGTATCGATGTGGATGAATCGTCGGTCTACTATGGCAATAACTGGTTTGACTCAGGACGCCAGACCGCAATGGAGATAACAGAGAACAGAGACAGACTTCCACAGGCTGTGGTGTGTGCCAGTGATCACATGGCACTGGGGCTGGCGGCTGAGCTGGAACAGAGAGGCGTGAGGGTCCCTGAGGATATAGCGATAACGGGATATGACGCTGCGGAGACGAACGATGACAGAGTCATACCGCTGACATCGGTTGATATACCTGCAAAGGTTGACGGCGAGTACGCCGCAAAATGGATAGACGCAGAGATAAACGGAAGATCTCTGGAGAACTATAGGAGCAGTGCGTCTATACACTGGGGAAAAAGCTGTGGATGTGAGCAGTGTACGGAGAAGCCGGGAAAGAGAGACGTGACGGCATGGGATATGAACGCTCAGCCGGGAAGCTATGGTTCATACTATAACCATATGATGGAGGATCTGTTATCCCAGAGAGATTACAGGGAATTCTACAATACCATATTCCAGTATGCCCACACGGATGGCAACATGAGCAGTTTCAGTCTCTGCCTGAATGAATATTGGAAGTTTCCTGAGGTCATGATGGGGTCAAATGCACTGAGAGTCGGATACACGAAGAATATATACAGGGTCATCAGAAGCTGCGGTGATGGAGACGGTGCGATAGATTTCGATGACTGTTTTGACGTGTCCAGACTGATACCTGAGCTGGATGCAGACAGGGATAGACCTGAGGCTTACATATTCACTCCACTCAATTTCGACGACAGATGTTTTGGATATGCGGTTGTGAGCTATGGAAGCGAGTGCAGGGCGTACGATATTTCATATAGCACATGGATCAAGCAGATCATGCAGGGCATGGAGGCGTTCTACAGACAGGCGAGTCTTCAGAAGCTTCTGGACAAGGTCAATGCATCGCAGATCCGTGATGATCTGACCGGAGTGTACAATTATAACGGATTTATGGCGAGGTGCAGGGATATGTGTAACGATGCCGTTACACATGGCAGGAGCATTGAGCTGCTGGCTATAGATATAAAGGGACTGGGACAGATAAATGCAAGTCTCGGCAGAAAGGTCGGGGACGAGGCCATACAGGCACTTGCCAGAATGATCTCGGCATCCCTTGAGAAATCCGACGTATGTATGAGAATGTGTAACGATGAGTTCATCGTGGCATATCAGGTGATGGGAGATGCGGAGGATCACGCAGACGCCATAGTTAAGAGTGTGGAGAGCCGTACCAGGGAGTTTAACAGGACAAGTGGCGACAATTTTGTCATGGAGATATGCTATGCGGTGGACAGACAGATGGTTGCGAATGCGGAGGCTCTGGACAACTATGTGAACGCACTCATAAGCAACAAGAACAATGCCAAGATGAAGGCGTACATTGAGAGCACGAGAAATGCAGAGCTGTCACAGGAGGATATAGAGAAGGACAAGCTTGCCACGGAGATTCTTGACAGGAATCTGCTCACATATCATTTCCAGCCTATAGTTAATGCCCGCACAGGTCAGATCTATGCCTATGAGGTGCTCATGAGATCGGCAGGAGAGCAGTACATGTCTCCTCTCGACATAATACAGAGTGCTGAGAGACTTGGACGTCTGAGCGATGTGGAGAGAGCCACATTTATCAATGTGTTGAGACTCGTTGAGGACAAGCGAGAGGAACTTGAGGGCAGAAAGATATTCTTTAACAGTATACCGGGCTGCAGGCTGTCGGAGGAGGACACCGCTGTCATAGAGAGCAAACTCAGGGAATTTGGTGGACAGGTGGTCGTGGAATTCACCGAGGAGGCTGAGATGAGCGACCAGCTACTGGATCAGATAAAGGACAAGTACGGCAGGATGAACATAGAGACCGCCATAGATGACTATGGCTCAGGTTATTCAAATGTCAACAATCTTCTCAGATATATGCCGCGTTACGTGAAGATAGACAGGATGCTCATGACAAATATACATGAGGATCCGCAGAAGCAGCATTTTGTTAAGGATATTATAGAATTTGCGCATGACAATGATATCGTCACTCTGGCGGAGGGCGTTGAGCTGGATGTTGAACTCAAGGAGGTCATCAGACTTGGCGCAGATCTCATTCAGGGTTACTACACGGCGAAGCCTTCACCGGAGGCGATTGCCGAGATAGATAAGAGGATCATAAACGAGATAGTCCAGTACAATCAGAACGAGATCACAAAGTATGGCAAGAAGACCTATGTCATAACCGATGAAGACGAGATATCGATGGTTCAGCTTGCATTTAACAAATATACGGCGCTTGATTTCAAGAAGATAGATGACCAGTACAGGTACGTCAACATGACAGGTACACCGGGCTTCAAGTCCAACATGCTGATAACCATAGGAGACGGCTTCAGAGGCGAGCTCAGGGTGGACAGCATAAGCCTTGGAGGAGAGAAGGGCATACCTTGTATAAAGATAGAAGACAACTGCGATGTCAGGATAGTTCTCACCGGGGACAATGAGCTGCGCACAGGCGGTATACAGGTAGCCGAGTCGTCAAAGCTCGAGCTTGCCGGAGACGGAGATCTGAGGATCACCCTTGCGGGCGGCAGATACTTTGGAATAGGAAACGATTTTGCGTCGAGACACGGAGATCTGTATTTCAATCAGGATGGAACGCTGTTCATAACGGCCACCGGAATGAGGGGCATTGGAATAGGATCCGGCCTTGGCGGTAATATATATATTGGACACGGACGATACGAGATAGATCAGAGAGGTCAGGAGGGTGTGATGATAGGCTGCATGGACAGCGACTGCACTCTTCACATAGAGAACTGTGACATGGAGATATACAATGGAATTGCCAGGAGTGTATCCATAGGCTCATATAACGGAAGCGCGGATATAGCTATTGACAATATATCCGGCAAGATATCCGGGGCATCCATCTCGACAGCAGTCATAGGAACCATGAATGGAAAGTTCTGCAGGGTTGCCATGAAGAATATCAATATTACCATGAACATCAGGGCAAATGAATGTTATGGTATAGGCTGCCGTGAGGGCGATACGGACGTCAGCATACAGTACGCTTACGTCAAGGTGGTGGCACAGGGCAAGGATGCCTACGCCATGGGTAACAGCACCCACACCGCCAGACTGGAATTCTCCAACTCGGATATCAACACACAGGTGATCAACAGTGTGGGAACTGATATAGGTGCAGAGGAGAAAAATATCGTGATCGGTAACGGTAGAGTGAGCTTCATGGTGAACGGAATATCAAAGAACAGGGAAGTGCAGATGGTCGATCTGTAGGCGCCTATTCCGAAGCGTACAGTTAATCATTATTAATATTGTGTTGTTGACTGTTGTGAAGTATAATACAGCCGATTGACATGATGGGAGAATATTTATGGTTTTTTCGAGTTTAATATTTTTGTTTGTTTTTCTCACTGCAAACCTGATAGCATATTTTGCGGTGAGCCCTGAGAAACGCAATAAGGTATTGCTGATATTTTCACTGGTGTTCTATGCCTGGGGAGGCCCGAGATATCTTCTGCTCCTGGCGGGAGAGACTCTGGTGAGCTGGCTGTTTGCCATTCGCATAGATGAGGCACGTGCCGGATATACCAAGAGATCTGAGAAGTTTTATCTTGTGTGTGACCTTGTGATAATGCTTGGCTGTCTTGCGATATTCAAGTATCTGGGATTTTTCCTTGGCAACATAAAGGCAGTGTTCGGCGTGCCGAAGACCGTGCCTGGAATAGCTCTCCCAATAGGAATCTCTTTCTATACATTCCAGCTCATATCATATGTGGTGGATGTGTACAGGAACGAAGTCAGACCACAGAGAGAATACTGGAAGCTCCTTCTGTATTCAAGTCTGTTCCATCAGTGTATAGCGGGACCTATCGTCAGATATGAGACCGTTGCTGATCAGATAGACAACAGGGAGATAACAGCGAACGATATATACATGGGGCTGAGAAGATTTTCAGTCGGACTGGCAAAGAAGGCGATACTGGCCAATTCCTGTGCCAGCATAGCCGACACCCTGCTCCCGGCGGGAGTAGCGAGCCTCAAGGCTCAGACGACACTTGGAATGTGGATTGGAATGATAGCGTATATGCTTCAGATATACCTTGATTTCTCAGCATACTCAGACATGGCCATCGGAATGGGAAGGATGGTAGGTTTCCACTATGATGAGAACTTTAACTACCCATATATGGCTACATCGGTAAATAATTTCTGGAGGAGATGGCACATATCACTCAGCTCATTCTTCAGGGATTACGTATATATACCGCTTGGCGGCAACAGATGCAGCACAGCGAAGTACATCCGCAACATGGCTATCGTGTGGTTCCTCACGGGAATGTGGCACGGAGCAAGCTGGAATTATATATTCTGGGGAGTTTATTATCTGGGCTTCCTCCTTCTGGAGAAGTTTTATCTGGGCGGAAGACTCGGCCCTGTGGCATCCCGAATATATACGCTGCTCGTTATCCTGTTCGGATGGACCATATTCAGATTTGAGAGCCTTCGTGAGCTTGGAACAGTGCTTGCGGGAATGTTTGGAATAGGAACATCGGGATTTGCAAATATGGCACTTGGAACAATATTTGTGAAGAACATATTCTTCCTGATATTTGCATGTATTGCGTGTACGGATCTGGGCAAGAGACTCAGAAAATGGGCTATAGAAGTTGGAAAGGTCAACCCACTTGTATTCAACGTGTTCAATGTAACTGAGATGATAACACCGGTACTTATGCTCGTGATCTCAGTGCTGGCGCTTGTGGGTGCAAGCTATAATCCTTTCCTGTATTTCCAGTTTTAATGGGTGATTTTTATGAAGAGAAGATATACCAGAAGTCAGAGACAACAATTAAAGAAATTCAGAACTCTGGGTGTTCTTATATTTGCCGCAGTCATGGCGATAGGAGCATTTATTGGTCTGCTGTTTTTTGTCAGACCTAAGAAATCCACGATGGAGAAGAGGACACTTGCAAAGTTTCCGTCATTCACTATAACGTCATTCCTCGACGGATCATACTTCGAGGACGTGTCACTGTGGTATTCTGACACATACCCTATGAGGGATAAGCTTGTGTCGGCTGACCAGAGCCTTAAGAAGCTGTACGGAATACAGCTCGGAACGCAGGTGGTTGGAGGAAATGCCAAGGGCGATGAGATACCTGAGGTGGACAAGAGTGCGGTGACCGCCACTCCTGATGATGCAGGCAAGGCGACAACTGAGAGTACCACGGAGGTTACGACAGAGGATCCTGAGATAGGACTTCCTGCGAGTCTGACATCGAAGAACAAGCAGGATGCGACAACTGAGAGCGGTTCGGTCCAGACGGTCGATCCACCAGATTCAAAGGCTATGGACAATGCGTTCCAGAAGCAGCTTCAGGACAACCTGTATGTGAAGGATGGTTCTGCGTACAGCCTGTACTATTTCGTTCAGGACTCCGCAACAGAATATATAGATGCTATCAACAATGCAGCGGCACAGCTCTCGGGCCAGACAAATGTGTACGATATTCTTGTGCCGAACAATTCAGGTGTCCTGCTATCGGATGACGAGCTGGATAAGCTTGGCGGTTCCGATCAGAAACAGGCGATAGAGTATTACTATGGCATGATGAATGGCGTGAAGACGGTCGATATATTTGACACGTTAAAGGCGCATAAGGATGAATATATATTCTTCAGGACAGATCACCACTGGACCGCGGATGGCGCGTACTATGCGTATGAGGATTTCTGCAAGACGAAGGGCATAACGGCCATTCCACGTGACAAGAGGAAGACGGATACCTTCAAGGGATTCCTCGGAAGCTTCTACAGCACCCTGCAGAACTCTGACATGAAGAATAATCCTGATACGATATACGCCTACGAACCGATAGGAACAAATGACATGACCTACTGGAACGAGGATGGCTCGGAGCAGAAGTGGAATGTCATAATGGATGTGAATGGATGGGATAAGGGAACCATGTATTCTACATTTGTGGGCGGTGACACGCCGATGGCAGTGATAGAAAACCCGAAGGTGACAGACGGTTCATCGTGTGTAGTAATGAAGGAGTCCTACGGAAATGCATTTATTCCATTTCTTGTGGATCACTACTCCAAAATATATATCATAGATTACAGATATTCACAGGTAAACATCCTTGACTTTGTGAAGAGCAAAAAGGTCAATGATTTTATCTGTATAAATAACATATCTCTCATAGGAGATAAAGATGTGGCGGCTACTATAAGCAGTCTGCTGCACTAGGGCATAATCGGAGGATTTGCAGACAGATGCCCGGAGATGGTCAACAGATATATGGAGACTGTTTCTGAAGGTACCAGAGGATTGTTCATGTTCTGCACCATAGATAATGACAAGGATGTGGATGTGTTCCAGGCGCTTGCAACTGTCGACAGACTTCTCTATCAGGAGAAGCGTGCAAAGAAGCTTCGCCGGATGGCTGAGTAAGACAGATATAAAAGACAAAATATATAAAGGCTTGAAAGAAGGAGAATGTATCATGGAGAGGTTAGGTTTCATAGGCATGGGTAATATGGCACAGGCACTCTGTGCAGGATTTGTGAATTCAGGGAAGATAGCGGCTGAGAGTGTATATGCATATGCACCACACTATGACAAGCTGGTGAAGAACTCAGAGAAGTATGGATTTACCCCGTGTAAGACACTTGCAGAGCTGGTGGATGCCGTGGATACGGTCATCATGGCATGCAAGCCTTATCAGATCAATGACGTTCTCGTTGAGATAGGAGAGAGACTTCACGGCAAGGCTCTTGTGTCGGTGGCAGCTGGCTGGGATTTTAAGAAGTACAGTGAGTATTTTGACAGTTCGGTGAGGGTGCAGTTTGTGATGCCGAATACTCCGGCAATGGTATATGAGGGAGTTATGCTCTTTGAGGCACAGAATTCCCTTGAGGAGGAAGAAAGGACACAGATCAAAGAGCTGTTCGCGGCTGTGGGAATTGTGGAGGAGCTTCCATCGAATCTCATGGGAATAGGAGGCGCAGTAACCGGCTGTGGTCCTGCATTTGTGGATCTGTTCATAGAGGGATATGCGGATGCAGCGGTTAAGTATGGTGTGCCTAGACAGACTGCGTACAGACTCATATCACAGATGATACTTGGTTCAGCAAAACTTCAGCTAGAGACAGGGGAGCATCCCGGCGTGTTGAAGGACAATGTATGTTCCCCTGCGGGAACAACCATCTGCGGTGTTGCATCCCTCGAGGAGTCAGGCCTCAGGAGTGCATGCATTAAGTCTATAGATGCGATCATGAATAAGTAATAACGGCAAAGCCCCTGTATGATTGAAATATCATACAGGGACTTTTTTATTTCTTGACTTTTTTATTTCTTGAATTTTGAGAGGATGCTTATAAGCTGCCTTATGTTCAGCGGCTTTGACAGGTGTTCGTTCATGCCCGCCAGACGGCATCTTTCGAGATCTTTAGCAAATGTGTTGGCGGTGATGGCGATGATAGGAATGTTCTGTGCATCCGGATGCTCGAGCTTTCTTATGGCGTAGGACGCCGAGATTCCATCCATCACAGGCATCTGAAGATCCATAAGGATGCCGTCGTAGGTTCCGGCAGCAGATGTGGAGAACATGGCAACGCACACGGAGCCGTCCTCAGCGCGCTCACAGGAAATACCATTCATACCCAGAAGTTCAGACACGACCTCATAGTTGAGTTCGTTATCCTCTGCCACCAGAAGGTGCATTCCTACACACAGGGATTCTGCGTCGCTGCTATCACCGGATTGTCCAGACCACAGATCATCCTTTATGATATAAGGGACGTCGATGCTTACCTCGATGATAGTTCCACCACCCGGATTGCTCTGTACTGTGATGGTACCCTGCATTAGATCCACAAGCTCCTTCACTATGGCGAGCCCCAGACCGCTTCCGCGCACTTTGCTGATCCTGGTGTCTGTCTCGCGGGAGAATTTGTTGAACATGCTCGCCTGATATTCAGGCTTTATTCCAATTCCCGTGTCGCTTATTCTGGCGACGAGACGTATCTTATCGGAGCCCGGTATATTCTCCTCATATAATTCAAACCCAACGTCGCCATGACCAGGTGTGAACTTGATGGAGTTAGACAGCAGGTTAGAGTAGATCTGTTTCAGCTTGAGTCCATCGGCCAGGATGTAGTCGTGATATATATCGTGACAGTTGAAGGTTATATTGAGTCCGTCGTTCATGAGAGCCTGATCGAAAACCATGTTCAGAGTATGACACAGCTCGGATACAGATGTTTCACAAGGCTTAAGCTGCTGTCTGCCGTTTTCCAGATTCGTTATGTCAAGGATGTTGCTGACGAGCTGTTCTATATAAGCCCCGGACGTCCTGAGCTTGCCCAGACAGTCGTCTATCTTGCTTGGATCGCCTAGTGATCGCTTTGCTATGTCGGCAAATCCCATTACGGCATTCAGAGGTGTTCTTATGTCGTGAGCCATCTTGGACAGAAACTCGGACTTTGCCTCGTTTGCCTTGTTGGCCTCCTCTGCCAGGAGCATCCAGCTCTGTTCACGTCTCTTTTGTTCGCTGATAAGCCTTGTTGCATACAGTATGTTGGTCACGTTGCCAAGAGCATCTCGCTTCTTCACAATAAATCTTGCCGAGTGCCAGTTGCCGTCGTTGGCGAGATAATCCATGGCTATGGTCTCGTCTGTGTGGAGACGTTCTGCGATGGTCGACAGATCAAAGAAATCAAGTATCTTGTCCTGATATTCGGGAACGACGAAGCGGTGACACAGCTCCTTCATCTTGGAGGAAGCTCTTCCCATGCGGCCTGTAAGTCTGTGTACCTTGTTATCGCTGGACACCTCCTCGTACATGTCCTGTGTAAGATCTATCCTGTATATTGAGAAGTAGATCTTGCTTATGGCAGATATGATCTCATTGTTCAGGTTAGCCTCGTCAAGTGCCTCCTGGAGCTGCCTCCTCGAATTTTGTTCAAAGCTCACAAGCTCGTCTATCTGCTTGAAGCCAATCAGCACCCTTGAAGATGAAGCCGCTGAAAAAGGGAATATCTCAGCCTCAAAGTTTTCCTGGCCCGCTGCGTTCGGAGTCACCCGGTATCTGTAAGAAAGCTTAGGGTGAGCGGCAAGATGATTCTGTATATGCTCTGCGCTGAGGATTTCTGTGAAGTCCGGGGCAGATTCTTTGATGACATATTTTTCGTAATACTGTCCGATCAGCTCTGAGTAGCAGAATGTTTTCCCAGCTTTGATGTCGTGTATGTGGGCAGCATTTGCCGCTGGGTCAAGCTTTAAAGGCTCGAGAGAATCATTCTGAAGATCCACGCAGTAGACGGATATGTAGTCCGTGCACAGAACAGACATGAACGTCCTTTCGCGGTTCAGATCCGACAGGCTCTTTTCGAGAGAATTATTGCGCTGCTCAAGAAGCTCGGTCATTCTGAGAGTCTCCCTTACATTTCCGAGATGACCGCCCACAACCCCAAGCAGACTTATAAAGGATTCCGAACTATCTATGTGGGGATTGTCCACACCGATAAAGCCTTTGAGCTGGTCCTTATAGAAGATAGGAAATGCTATTTCAGAGTGGATATCCTGCATGACCAGAAGCTGATACTCGGAAGGCATGAGATCCTTCACATCCTCCACGTTATCTATGATCATACTGTCGCCGCGCTCAAATGCTTCCAGCCAGTAAGGCATGTCGGCGGAATCTACGGACTGAAGATTGTCAATCCATGGCTGCACATTGTCACCGCACCACTCATATGAGTTGCGGAATACGTTGTCAGTCTCATCCCAGTCAAAAATATAAACTCGTTCTGACGAAGTGCAACTTCCGATGATACGGAGCAGAGTCTGTATGGATGCTCGGAGTTCAAAACGGTTCTGGGCTCTGTCAATGGCAACCATCTGCTGTAGTATAACAAAATTATCCATAAAATACCCCCCCTTTAGGTGTGTAGATTTTTGATATATTAATACATAAAGCTCTGTTTTTAAGACAATTTTACCTATTTTGAGAGAAAAAATCCATATTAATGTCAATTAATTCCATAGACAATATTTGTTAAAGACAATAGAATTAATGCGGGTATTTACAAAGATTTTGCGTAATTATACAAAAGATCCAATATATGAAAAATACAAAAGCAGTTGCAAGTGAAAATACTACATTGAGGAGTGGATCAAATGAGAGAAAAAGTTTTGATTGTTGATGACATCGAACTGAACAGAGAGATTCTGGCGGTTGCGCTTGGCGATGAGTACGAGGTACTGCAGGCATCAGATGGTGTACAGACGATAGAGATCCTGAAAACGGATAGCGAGGGGATAACTGCTATGCTGCTGGATCTCATCATGCCGAATGTGGATGGATACGCTGTACTGGATTATATGAGAGAGCATGGTCTGCTGGAGAGAATACCGGTTATCGTCATAAGTGCTGAATCCGCAAGGGATGTTGAGGTGAAATGTCTTGAGATGGGTGTTACGGATTTCATAAGAAAGCCATTTGACAGTGTTACGGTCAGGAGAAGAGTCAAGAACACAGCCGAGCTGTTCATGTACAAGAATCATCTGGAGGATAAAGTCAGACTGCAGACAAGAGAGCTGGAGGAGAAGAACAAACTGTTTCAGGCTCAGGCAGAGCAGATACGTGAGACCAATGAGAAGATAGTGGATGTTTTAGGCACGGTTGTTGAATACAGAAATCTTGAGAGCGGTGAGCATATCAAGAGGGTAAAGGAATTTACCAATATACTTGCAGAGAAGGCTGCGGAGAAATATCCGGAGTACGGCCTTACACCGGAGAAGATAGCTGTAATAGTTGCAGCCAGTCCACTTCATGACATAGGCAAGATAGCCATTAAGGACAGTGTGCTCCTGAAGCCGGGAAGGCTTACAGATGAAGAGTTTGAATATATGAAGACCCACACGACAAAGGGCTGTGAGATACTTACACAGATTGCAGGCACGTGGAGTGAGGAATACGAGAAGATCAGCTATGAGATATGCCGTCATCATCATGAGAGATATGATGGAAAGGGCTATCCTGACGGACTGGCCGGTGAGGATATACCGATATCGGCACAGCTTGTGTCCATAGCGGATGTGTATGACGCTCTTGTGAGTGATCGCGTGTACAAGAAAGCGATAGAGAAGGGCAAGGCATATCAGATGATACTTGATGGAGAGTGTGGAACATTTTCACCGAGACTTATAGAGTGCTTCAAGGAGTCCAGACAGGAATTTGAAGAGCTTGTGTGCAGATATGAGATGAAGAAGGAGAACCAGATATGAACATCAGAGAGTGTTATGATACAATAGGAGCAGATTTTGAGGATGTACTTGGCAGACTTGGCAGTGAGAGCCTTATACAGAGATTCGCACTTAAGTTTATAGATGATGGAAGCTACAATGAACTGACAGAGGCTCTTGCGGAGAAGAATGCCGAGAAGGCATTCAGGGCAGCACATACACTGAAGGGGATATGCCTGAACCTTGGACTTAAGAATCTGTATACAGTGAGCTCGGATCTGACAGAGAAGCTCAGGGGGAGAGAGCTTGATGGATATGAGGCTTTGTATGAGAAGGTCAGTGAGCAGTATAAGATAACTGTAAATGCTCTTAAGAGTGTTGAATAGATCATTGTAGTGTGAGAAAATAGAAGAGATTTATGAGATGAAGAAGAGGACTATTGCCAGAATGATGGCAGCTGTTATGGCCGTGAGTATGCTTGCTGGTTGTGGTGATTCAGACGGCGATACAGCGAAGAAGGTGAATCTTGATCCAGATCATCCGGTATCACTGAAGATATGGCATTACTACAATGGAACCCTAGCAGGCAATATTTGACGATCTGGTTGATGAGTTCAATGCTACCAAGGGCAAGGATGAAGGGATATCTGTCCAAGCCGGTGAACATAGGAAAGTTTGAGGAAATGCTCTACGAGGTATGGAGCAGTCATAACAGAGAATTCAGCGTATTGCGCTAAGGGGGGTAAATATGACACAGCACTTGCAGACGATGATGTGTGAATACACCATACTGATAATCATGCTCTATATAGGTGTGAGATGTCTTAATCAAAGAAATAATAAGATCATAAGATCGTTTTCTCATTTTGTATTCGGAGTAATTGCTTTCCAGATAATAAATATACCTGTAAGAATGGTTGACGCAGGACTGGTGCGTATGCCGGCCGCGGTGGTTTTTGTGTTGAATTGCGGATTCATGATCGCAGAGACATTTGTGACATATGAATGGTTTTATTTTTTCGAGAGCATACAGAATTCATTATTTGTGGAAAAAAAGATAATACGGGCATTGCGCAGTATTCCGCTTGTTCTGATGATTGTGCTGTGTGTGGTCTCGTGGTGGACAGGCTGGCTTTTCTACGTGGATGATACGGGCATGTATCGCAGAGGAGCATTGTTCGCACTTCAGGTGGTACTTCCATATACCTATGTATTTGTGACACTCGTCAGTGCGATAGTATATTCCATTACCAGAAGAGAGAAAAGATCTGCCGTCATCATAACTATAGCACTCATACCTGCGCTTATATGTTCAGTGTTGCAGATTGTTGCGGGTGGTTCTTATGTTCTGGCTGGACTGACGCTTTCGGCGATGTTCGTGTATATAGAGCTCTGCATGGAGGATATCAGAAAGGTTGAGAAGCTTGAGGTTATCGAGAAGGCCAACCACGAGCTGGAGAATGCCCTGGATATGGCGAATAAGGCTAACAACGCTAAGACGGTGTTCCTCAACTCCATGTCTCATGATATAAGAACCCCTATGAACGCGATAATAGGCTTCACAGACCTTCTGAATGACAACCTGTCCGACCAGGACAAGGCGCGCGATTATATAGCCAAGATCAGATCATCAAGTGATTATCTGCTGTCCCTTATCAACAATGTATTGGAGATGGCAAGGATAGAGAGCGGCAAGACAGAACTGGACGAGAGCAGTATATCACTTAAAAGTCTTGATTCGGTGTACTGGCTGTTTGAAAGTCAGATGAAGGAGAAGAACATAGACTTTACATGGAATGTGAATGTGAAGCATAACAATGTTCTATGTGATGTAGTGAAGATAAAAGAGATACTCATGAACATCATCAACAACGCATATAAGTATTCTCTTCCAGGAGACAGCGTTGCGGTGAAGATCGATGAGCTTCCATGCGACAGGGATGGTTATGTGAGGATACGCACAGTGGTCAGTGACACGGGAATTGGAATGTCGGAGGATTTCCTGGAGCATATATTTGAGGATTTCAGCAGGGAACAGACATCCACGGAGAGCGGACAGTTTGGAACAGGACTTGGCATGGCTATAGTTAAGAAGATAGTCGACCTTATGGGGGGAGATATAGATGTGCAGAGTGAACCGGGAAAGGGTACGACATTTACTGTTACACTTGAGCATCGTATATCCCAGAATGTTGAGGATGCTGGTTCGGTAGAGAAGCGCAACGAGGATTATTCATTTGAGGGCAGAAGGATAATCCTGGCGGAGGATAACGATCTGAACGCTGAGATAACAATGACGATACTTGCCGGTGCAGGCATGGAGGTCGACAGAGCCGCAGACGGAATCCAGTGTATAGACATGCTGGAGAAAGCGGAGCCGGGATACTACGATCTCATCCTCATGGATATACAGATGCCGAACATGGATGGTTACAAGGCAACCATGATCATACGAAAGCTGGACGACAGACGCCTGGCGGATATACCTATAATCGCTATGACTGCAAATGCGTTCAACGAAGACCGTAAGAAAGCCTTTGAGGTGGGCATGAACGGATACATAGCCAAGCCGATAAGCGCAGAGGATCTAAAGATGACGCTGGCTGGGATCGTGGAAGAATAATTTTGATGATTTTTCACATAATAACTCCAAAGCAATTATTTAACATGCAATGGAGGGTTAATACTGTTTATGAAGGCGACAGGAATAGTGAGAAGGATAGACGATCTCGGAAGGATAGTCGTTCCGAAGGAGATAAGAAAGGTTCTCAGGATAAGAGAGGGGGACCCGTTGGAGATATTTACCGGCAAGGAGGGCGAGATAGTTCTCAAGAAGTATTCGCCCATGGCTGATCTGACTGCATTTGCACAGCAGTATGTGGAGGCCATATCCCAGAGCCTTGGACTGCCGGTTGCCATCACGGACCGGGATTCAGTCATAGCGGTGGCGGGAATGCCGAAGAAGGAGCTGATGGGCAAGGAGCTTCACAGTGAGCTTGAGAGCGTGATAAACGACAGGAAAGCGATAGTTGCCCGCAAAGGCGATGCGAAGTTCATACACATAACCACAGACGACCTGGATTACGATGGACAGGTGGTGCAGACCATTATATCAGAGGGCGATGCAGTGGGCTCTGTCATCGTGATAGTGCGTGACAGCGGACACAGAATAGGTGAGATAGAGCAAAAAGCAGCGGTGATCGCGGCGGCATTTCTGGGCAAACAGATGGAAGGGTAGCCGGTAATGCAAGAATTTGGCAAAAAGTGAGTAAAATCAAGGGGTTTCGGCCTCGAAATCCCTTATTTTCCTTGACAAATATAACCATTTTAGGTATAACTATACATGTTGAGCTCAGAGTTTTCTGCTTTTGCGGGTAGCAGGCGGATGACAGAGAGCATTTATTTTTTAAAGGAGGAATTATCTAATGAATAAGACAGAATTAGTTGCAGCAATCGCTGAGAAGACAGAATTATCAAAGAAGGACGCTGAGGCAGCATTAAAGGCTTTCACAGACGTTGTAGCAGATGAGTTAAAGAAAGGTGAGAAGATTCAGTTAGTTGGATTTGGTACATTCGAGGTATCAGAGAGACCAGCTAGAGAGGGTAGAAACCCAAGAACTGGCGAGACAATGACAATCGCTGCTTCAAAGGCACCTAAGTTCAAGGCTGGAAAGGCATTAAAGGATTCAATCAACTAATCTTTAAGGGTTTGATATGAGACTTGATAAATACCTTAAGGTATCCAGAATCATCAAGAGAAGAACCGTGGCGAACGAGGCATGCGATGCCGGAAGAGTCATGGTCAACGACAAAGTGGCTAAGGCCGGAACCGATGTCAAGGTTGGAGATGTTATCGAGATAGAATTTGGCAACAAGACGGTGAAGGTCAGAGTTACAATGATTGCAGATTCCACTAAAAAGGAAGATGCCAAGGATATGTTTGAGTATGTGTAAAAATATGCCGGAATATACATAGTGTATTCCGGCATATTTTTTTTGTGGGCTCATATAGTTTATTAAATAGCTTGAGAAGGTTTCTGAACATGGGGGAAGTTAATAAGGCAAAAACCCACAAGGTGGTCATGGACAACAGGAACAGTCTGTCCATGACAGGGATCAGCAAGGTCACATCCATAGATCCTGATCTGGTTCTGCTGGTGACCGAGCAGGGGAAACTCAAGATAATAGGCAAGAATATGCAGGCGACAAATCTGGACCTTGACAAGGGAATACTGGATCTCACAGGAAATATCAACTCCATGATATATTCGGGTGACAAGGAAGGTGCTTTTTCTATAAAGGGGTTGTTCAAGTGATGAGCGATATGGCGGCAGGGCAGCTCTGGGGATATGGGATATGTGTTGCAGCCGGAGCGTGCTCAGGTGTACTGGGATCGCTGTTCTGGTTCATCTCAAAGCTCTTTAGGAACAGCCGCACGGTGGCGTGGATATGCGATATTACACTTTGGTTGATATTAAGTGTAGTAGTTATGGCGGTCAGTTACATATGCTGTGACGGAGATCTGAGACTATATATTTTTTTAGGATTTTTTTCAAGCTTTTTACTTGTATTTTTTACTATAAATTGGGCTGCTTCGAAAATTGCAAACCATATATTGTGTAAGAAAAAACAAGATTCAAAAAATGTGAAAATGTGACGGCAAAAAGTGCGTTGACATAATTAGTCTTAAATAGTAAAATTATGTCAATATGTTCGTTTGGATACGAACTTTTTGTATATTATTACAAGAAAAGACAAGTAATAAAGTAATGAATGGGGAGTTTCTAATGAGTAAGACGGTCGGCAGATCAAAGTCAAAAAAGAATAACAAGATCACAACGAAGCTTGGAATGGTTCTGGTTGTGAGCTGTCTGATATTGCTGGCAGTGGTTGTACTGTACAAAGCACAGAGCCTGAAAGCACAGAAGGAGAGCCTGCAGGTTCAGGCGGCGGAGCTTCAGGAACAGCTTGACAGTGCGAAGGAAGATTATAAGAAGCTTGAAGAGCGTGAGAAATATATGCAGACAGATGAGTATGTTGAGGATGTGGCCAGATCACAGCTAGGTCTCATATATCCTGACGAGATCGTGGTAAAGCCTGAGGAATAAAGTCAGAACATAGCGGATGCTGATTTCAGCATTCGCTATTTTTTTGCGCATTTGACGGATATACTTCTTGTCACTATGAACAGGAAGGCGGGAAAATGTTGATGAGAGAAAAGGTAAATGGGTTCGTCGGAGTGATGGCGGTGGCTATTCTGTGTATGGTCAGCGGCTTATGCATGGTCTGGGGGATAGCCCCGGTGGTTCTGGCTGTGTATGTGGCGGCCTGTGCGGTGTGTGGGAGATACATGATAACCTGCATCGGGTGTGCGGCGGGAGTCGCAGCCGGATCTATGGGCATAGCAGGGCTGTTGCACGCATATGAGTATATGATACCGGGGCCTGTGTATTCCGGTGTGATGGTGACGGAGAAATATCTGGTGCTGCTGGGACTTGCGATGTGTCTTATGAAGATCGTGTACTCCAGAAATTCCGGATCGTATGTCAGGGTGATCGTCGTCATGTCGGCTGCCGTGCTTATGGGAAACATAGTGGTATATGCGGATAACATGCTTATGGCTGCAGCTTATGGAGTGGTGGAGGCTGCGATATTCATGTGTGCCAGTGTGATACTGAAACCGGGGATTGGACTTCTATATACATATATCTGCGGGGATGCCTCGGATGTGGAGAGGGATGAGAGCTGGAATATAAGTCAGGGCATAGTGAGCCTCATGGCGCTGGCGGCGGTCGTTCTGTGGGTTGTTCCGGGTGAGGATATCTACGGTGTGAATCCGGCATTTATGCTAGCTCTGGTTCTGATATTGTACGCGGTGTATAGAACTGGAGCGGTGTACGGATGCGGAATGGCGGCGGTGGCGGGAAGCATCGTGTCGGTCAAGCTGAATGACAGCAGGTGGCTCATGTGGATGCTCCTTGTGACGCTGGTCATGCTCATAGGCCGAGCACTCACCGGGAGAAGAAAGGTGTCTGCAAGTCTGTTCTATGTTCTGGGGTGCGTTCTTGCCTCCGTGGCGGATGGAACAGTGCTGTGGAACGGCTCTGGGCGGGAGATCGCATTTTACTATATAAATATCGCCGTTCCGGTCGTATTGTTTGCGTGTATACCTAGTGCTCTGCTGGGCGCCATGGACGAGGAGACAGATCCGGCGTGTCTTCAGGCGGCTGCTGCGGAGATTAACAGACTCACGGCCTGCAAGATAGAAGATATGGCAAATGTGTTCAGACGGCTCGATTATACATTTGCCGGGAGCGATGAGCCGGCGATAAGCCTGGGACAGATCGGCGAGCTCGTGGATGGCTTCAGGAGACAGATAGATCTGATAGGTGAGGCGAGGGAGATATCCGATGAAAAGCTGCTGGGGCAGATAAGATCGCTGGGGATGGACGAGGTCAGGGTCACGGCCTCCATGGACAGTGGCAACAGGAGCCGATACTATGTGGCGGGAAGAACGTCAGGTCAGGGCATGGTGCTGTCAAGACAGGTGGCTGATGTATTGAGTGGGTACTTCAGGAAGAATATAAGGGCGGGCATGGATTCGCCGAGCCTTTTCTTCGATGAGTACAGATCTGCCGTGTACGAGGAGGCGGCGCGTTACAAGGGGCGTTACCATGTCAGAAGGATAAAGAAATATGGCTCTCCGGTGTCGGGGGATAATTTCTCGGTGAAGGAGTATGAGGATGGCAGGCTGGTGATGATGCTGTCTGACGGCATGGGAAGCGGAAGCCTGGCCTCCTGCGAGAGCTGCATGATGCTGGACACCATGGAGGAGCTGCTGGAGGCGGGATTTGCCCCGGAGTACAGCATTGCATTTGCCAATCGATGTATGTCCAGGAGAAATAAGGGCAGAATATTCACGACATTTGATATGGTGGTCATAGACATGTACGACGGCACCATGAGGAGCTTCAAGCAGGGGGCGTCGGTGACCTATGTGATACGCCCGGGCGATGATGGAAATGAGGTCCGCCAGATAACGAGCACTACTCTTCCCGTGGGCGTGCTGGACGATGCCGAGTGCGACATGGCGGATGTGAAACTTGCGGCGGGGGATGCCGTGGTCATGGTGAGCGATGGGCTCTCGGATATGGATGTGTCCGATCACATGCAGGATGTGCTCAAGGGAATAAGAGTGGGTGACAGCAGACGGATGGTCGATGATATACTGGGCGCCATGATAGGACAGGGGGATGTGTCGCTTCGGGATGACGTGACGGTCATGGCGGCGGTGATATCAGGATCTGAGAAAAGTAGCGCAGCCTGAGTAACTCTATGCTATAATATGAAATTATGATATTTACAGAAGGATAAATGTATGGATGTATTTGAAAAAGATGTTCTTGAGTATATAAAAAAATACCACATGTTTGATGGTATAAGTCACTGCGTGTGCGGTGTGTCCGGCGGCGCGGATTCGGTGAGCCTGCTCACGGTGCTGGCAAGGCACAGGGCGGAGCTGGGAATAGATATACACGTTGTACACATAAATCACATGATACGCGGTGAGGCTGCGGATGGTGACCAGAGCTACGTTGAGACTTTGAGTGGTGAATATGGTGTCACATGCGACTCTTACAGGATCGATGTCAGGAAGCTTGCGGAGCAGGCCGGACAGACCGTGGAGGAGGCCGGACGCCATGCAAGATATGATGCATTTGACAGGATGCGTGCCAGATATGCGGATGAGGGCTGTGTGATCGCAGTCGCCCACAACCGCAACGATGTGGCTGAGACGGTTCTGTTCAACATGGCGAGGGGAACCGGAATGGGCGGCATAAAGGGTATAGCCCCGGTGAGGGATCACATAGTGAGACCGCTTCTTGGGAGCGACAGGAGCCACATAGAGGAATATCTTGACCGGCAGGGGATCAGATACTGTACGGATGCCACCAACAATGAGGATGATTACACCAGGAACAAGATAAGACACAGGATACTTCCTCTTATGAATGAGATAAATGGACAGGCCACGGAGCACATTTGCCAGATGGCCATGATGGCGGCTGATTACGAGCGGCTTGCTGCCGGACTGGTTGATGATTTCCTGACGGGACAGGGAATTGATGTCAGAAGTGAAGGCTGTGGCTGGACCGGAGACAGCACTAACCGGAGATATGAGCTGGACATGGCGGCTCTCAAGGAGCAGGACAGGCTCGTGCAGGAGCTTGTCATAAGAAAGCTCATCGGAATGGTGTGCGGAGGCCTGAAGGATATCGGCATGAGCCATGTGTCGGAGGTTACGAAGCTGTACTCGGCTGACACCGGGGCGGGGATCAATCTTCCTGCCGGTGCGAGGGTGTGGCTGGAGTACGGCAGACTGGTATTTGCCGGCGGTGAGAACCGCGCCGGTGACCAGAGCTGTCAGGACGGCGGGCTGCCGGGCTGCGTGGACATAGACATCACCTGTGATGGTGAGTATGAGCTGTGTGAGGGAAGGCTTACGGTCAGGATCTACGACAGACCTGAAGCCCTTGATCTTGCAAAAAAAGAGTGTACGAAGTTTCTTGATTATGGTAAAATAAAACAGTGTCTGCAGTTGCGGACATTTGAAAACGGGGATTATATAGTCGTTAATTCTGCGGGCTCGAGAAAGAAGCTCAACCGTCTGTATACTGACTGTAAGATACCGGTGGACAAGCGGCGTCATATTCCACTTGTGACATCCGGGCAGGAGGTCGTGTGGGCCGTGGGACTTAGGATTGGCGAGAATTATAAAGTGACAGAAGATACACAAAAGATAATTGAGTTGAATTTTAACAGGAGGAAACAGAGTTGAAAGAACAGATTGGTGTTATGCTCAGCAGCAGTGAGGTGGAAAACAGAATAAGCGAGATGGCAGCAGCCATAGATAAGGCATATGAGGGAAAGACGATACATTTGATCGGAATCCTTAAGGGAAGCGTGTTCTTCATGTGTGAGCTTGCGAAGAGAATGAAGAGTCCGGTCACCATGGACTTCATGTCTGTGAGCAGCTATGGCGATGGAACAAAGTCATCAGGTATTGTCAAGCTGAACAAGGACCTTGATGAGTCTATAGAGGGAAAGGATGTAATCATCGTGGAGGACATTCTTGATTCGGGAAGAACCCTTTCATACCTTGTGAAGCTTCTCGGCGAGAGAAAGCCTGCAAGCCTTGAGGTTGTGACCCTGCTTGACAAGCCGGACAGAAGAGTTATCCCGGTTGAGCTGTATATGACAGGTTTTGAGATCCCTGACAGATTTGTTGTGGGATACGGCCTTGACTGTGCCCAGAAGTACAGAAACCTTCCATATATAGGTGTCATAGAGCAGTAATATATTGATTAAGGAGCATATACATGGAAAATATGGATAAGAGAAAATTCAGGAATGGAATGATAATCTATCTGTTGATCCTGATAGTTGCTTTCATCCTCATAAACAGATGGATGCAGAGCGACAAGATTGAAGTGACCACCACTTACAGTTACACAGATCTGACAGAGGATTTGGATGATGGCAAGATATTGGCATTGTCGATACAGCCAAATGCAGAGATTCCTACGGCGGTAGTTCAGGTGCAGTTCACCAACGGAAAGACTCTTGCATTTTATTCCACAGATGTCAATGATGTCGTGAAGATTTATAACGACTATCAGGCAAGTGTGGACAAGTATAATGCGACCGTAAGCTCGGATGACGATAAGAAGGTCGTTGCCAGATGCAGCCTGAACGATGTGGAGAAGACGAGCATATGGAGTGTGATAATTCCGTATGCCCTTGTCATGATCGTCATGTTCTTTGTCATGCTGCTGTTCGTGAGATCATCACAGGGCGGTGGAGGCCAGATGATGAACTTTGGCAAGAGCAGGGCGAAAATGACAGAGCCTGATGAGAAAGAGAAGGAAGATAAGAAAAATAATAAGAAGAAAATAACATTTGACGATGTTGCCGGTCTCAGTGAGGAGAAAGAGGATCTCGAAGAGATAGTGTGCTTCCTCAAGAACCCGGGCAGATTCATCAAGGTCGGTGCACGTATACCGAAGGGAGTTCTTCTTGTCGGCCCTCCTGGAACAGGTAAGACACTCATGGCAAAGGCCATAGCAGGAGAGGCGGGGGTTCCGTTCTTCAGTATTTCAGGATCAGACTTCGTGGAGATGTTCGTCGGTGTCGGTGCAGCGAGAGTGAGAGATCTTTTTGCACAGGCAAAGAAGAACGCACCATGTATCGTATTTATAGATGAGATCGATGCCGTTGCCAGACAGAGAGGTACAGGACTTGGCGGTGGACATGACGAGCGTGAGCAGACTCTGAACCAGCTCCTTGTAGAGATGGATGGATTCGGAGCGAATGAGGGAATCATAGTTCTTGCAGCTACCAACCGTGTGGACATACTGGATAAAGCGATCCTCCGTCCGGGACGTTTTGACAGAAAGATATCTGTCAATCCTCCTGATATCAAGGGCAGAGAGGAAATCCTCAAGCTTCATGTTGCGAACAAGCCTCTGGCAGAAGATGTTGATCTCAACGAGATCTCCAGAACAACAGCCGGATTTTCGGGAGCTGATCTTGAGAACCTGATGAATGAGGCTGCGATCTCTGCTGCGAAGGCCGGCAGGGAATATATCAATAAGGAAGATGTCGACAAATCATATATCAAGGTTGGAGTCGGTGGTGAGAAGAGGAGCCATGTGGTCTCCGAGGAGGATCGTAAAATCACGGCATATCACGAGTCGGGACATGCGATACTGTTCCATCTCCTTCCATATGTTGGCCCGGTGCATATTGTGTCTATCATACCTACAGGTACCGGAGCCGGAGGATATACCATGCCGCTTCCACAGGGTGATCAGGAATATATTACTAAAGCGCATTTGCTCAACGAGATAAAAGTTAGCATGGGCGGAAGAATTGCAGAGAAGATCATATTTGGCAATTTTACCACGGGTGCTTCACAGGATATCAAGATGGCCAGCGGTTATGCAAGATCCATGGTTACGAAGTATGGAATGTCCGAAAATCTTGGATTTATCAACTATGAGAGCGATGATCAGGAGGAGGTATTCCTCGGGAAAAATCTTGGACATACCAAGCCATACAGCGAAAAGATAGCCGCCGCCATAGATGAGGAGGTTAAGCAGATCGTTGACGAGTGTTACAGGGAGGCTTATGAGATTCTGGAGCAGAATGTGGATGTTCTTCACAAGTCTGCAAAGCTTCTTCTTGAGAAGGAGAGAATAACAGGAGCTGAGTTTGAAGCACTGTTCGATAGAGACGATGCTAAGGATGCAGATGCAGATGTTCAGAGCAACGGTGCAGAGCAGAGTACAGCAGAGAATGTAAATGCAGCAGATAATGCTGTTGCAGAGCAGAAAGCTGAGACTCAGACAGACAAACAGTAATATATAAAGACAATACAGATGCCCGCAGTTTTCTTGCGGGCATTTGGCTTATGTTGGATATATGACGGAAGGGAGAACAAGGGATGAAGATAATAAAGAGAGGGATAAATGCGGTGATACCGTTCCTGCTGGCGAATATATATCTGCTGGCAAGGTGTCCGGAGTGGAATATACCACTCATGCCGCTTATAGTTGTGGTGTTCATAGCAGTATATGTACTGCTGACCGCGATGCCGCTTCTCGGTCTGAAGAATATACAGTCTAAGGGTATCAGAAGGTGTCAGAGGGGATGCGAGAATCTGTATTCTTTCCTGGCGGCAACGGTCATGTCTGTGGCTGTGCTGATACTAATGTTGGTGCATGTGATAGATGTTGGGGCGTGGACATGGAAGAACTGGGTTCTGTACATACTCACGGCGGTGGCTGTACTGGCGGTCACATTCTGGGTTGGAATAATAAGAATATATGTGTCATCCAGGCAGCTCGGTATCAAATGGAGAGTGATCGGTATACTGTGCGGTTGGATTCCGGTGGTACATCTGATAGTCCTTGGCAAGCTGATAAGTCTGGCATCAGGTGAGACGGTTCTGGAGAACGAGAAGATTATAAAGGATAAGGCAAGACAGGCTGACCGGGTCTGCGCCACCAGATATCCAATACTCATGGTACACGGAGTGTTCTTCAGGGATTTCAGGTATCTGAATTACTGGGGAAGGATCCCTGCGGCACTTGAGGCGAATGGTGCGACCATATTCTACGGAAACCATCAGTCCGCCGCATCTGTGGCTGACTCCGGACGGGAGATAGCTGACAGGATACAGCAGATATTGAAGGAAACAGGATGCGGGAAGGTGAATATCATAGCCCATTCCAAGGGAGGCCTTGACAGCAGATATGCCATATCGAAGCTCGGCATGGCCCCTTATGTAGCATCACTCACAACGATTAACACTCCGCACAGGGGATGCGAATTTGCGGATTATCTTCTGGGCAAGATACCGGAGAAACAGCAGCAGACCGTGGCAAATGCCTACAATTCTGCACTCAAGAAGCTGGGTGACACAAACCCGGACTTCATAGCTGCGGTGACGGATCTCACGGCATCAGCGTGTGAAAACCTGAACAGAGAGCTCCCTGATCCGCAGGGGGTATACATACAGAGCACGGGTTCATGTATGAAGAAGCCTTCCGGCGGACGCTTCCCGCTCAACACCACCAACGCATTCGTAAAGCAGTTTGATGGTGAGAACGATGGACTTGTCGGATATGAATCTTTCAAATGGGGCTCAAACTTCATATATCTGAAGCCTCAGGGCAGGCGTGGAATCTCCCACGGAGACGTGATAGACCTGAACAGGGAAAATATAGATACATTTGATGTGAGGGAATTCTATGTGGAGCTTGTGAGTGATCTGAAGAGACGCGGTTTTTAGAAAATGCCCGGTGTTTTGTCTAATGTGAACAATAAAAAGTAAAAATCAGGTAATATTCAGGAAATGTATTGTGATATTGCACAATGACATTTGCCAAATAAAAAAATGTTTGGGCAGACTTTTGACGGGATTTGTATATAATAATACTTGTAACCCCCAATACATTATATAGTTTTGGCTACACCCCATAAAAGTAACAAAATACCTTCTCCAAAAGAGACAGTCGTTCGGTGACTGTCTCTTTTACTTTTGGTGAAAACAGAAATTGGGCAGGATGGTCTGATATGAGGCGATTCCTGCTGTATATTTGCAGCTAATATATGTTTTATCTTGTTGCCTAATCTCCCGAAAAGTATTAATATAAAAAAGAGTATGTGCAAGGGAGATTTTATTGTATGGTGGAAAAGAAGACCAATGGGCAGAAGATACATGATTATGTATATAATGTAAAGCCCATACTAAATAAAGGCGGACTGTTTGCGGACGGAAGCAAATATTATGTCAGCCCACAGGAGCCGGATGTGGATCAGGATGTGAATGTCAGATTCAGGACTACAGCCGATAATGTGGATGAAGTGTTCCTTATATATAATGAAGAAAAGATACAGATGACAAAGGAGAGTTCCAACAGAATATTTGACTTTTATACCGCAACGATACCTGGAGGTCTGCCATTCATAAGATATCATTTTGAGATACATTCGGGAAGGGTCACATGCTTTTATGACAAGCTGGGACCTACGAAGCAGAACGACAGAGAGTACGACTTTGAGATATGTCCGGGATTCAAGGTACCGGAGTGGGCAAAGGGTGCGGTATTTTATCAGATATTTGTGGACAGGTTCTGCAACGGGGATACTTCCAATGATGTGCTGGATAATGAGTACGCATATATAGGTACCGGTTCAGTTCAGGTAAAGGACTGGAATCAAAGGCCGAGCATCATGGATGTGGGACGTTTCTATGGCGGAGATCTCCAGGGTGTCAAGGATAAGCTTGATTATCTGCAGGATCTGGGAGTGGATGTAATATATCTGAACCCTATATTCGTATCACCATCCAACCATAAGTATGATATACAGGATTACGACTACGTTGATCCACACTATGGAAGAATAGTTGACGATGAGGGTGACTGCCTTCCGGGCGGATGCCTTGAGAACAAGCAGTCGTCGAGATATATCAACAGAGTTACAAATAAAAAGAATCTTGAGGCCAGCAATCAGCTCTTTGCCGAGCTGGTTGAGGAGATACACAAGCGTGGCATGAAGGTCATCCTGGATGGCGTGTTCAACCACTGTGGTTCATTCAACAAATGGATGGACAGGGAGTGTATATACGAGAATCAGGAGGGCTACGAGAAGGGTGCGTTTGTATCGAAGGACAGCCCTTACAACACTTTCTTCAAGTTCTACAATGACAATGCATGGCCATACAATACAACATATGATGGCTGGTGGGGTCATGACACCCTGCCAAAGCTCAACTACGAGGATTCGCCGAAGCTGGTTGAGTACATCATGAAGATAGCAAGGAAATGGGTGTCACCTCCGTATAATGCAGATGGATGGCGACTTGACGTGGCTGCGGATCTGGGACATTCCCCAGAGTACAACCACCAGTTCTGGCGGGAGTTCAGGAGAAATGTTAAAGAGGCAAATCCGAATGCGATAATTCTGGCTGAGCACTATGGTGATCCAAAGAGCTGGCTGAAGGGAGATCAGTGGGATACTGTCATGAACTACGATGCGTTCATGGAGCCTATCACATGGTTCCTCTGCGGTGTTGAGAAGCACAGCGACGAGTTCCGCGGTGACCTTCTGGGTAATTATGACGCGTTCAAGGGCGCGATGAACTATCACATGTCCAGATTCCTGAGACCATCGATAGACGTGTCCATGAATGAGCTGTCCAACCACGACCATTCCAGATTCCTTACGAGAACCAACAGAAAGGTCGGACGTCTTCACACCATGGGAGCGGATGCTGCTGATCAGGGCGTGGACAAGGGTATATTCAGACAGGCTGTCGTATTCCAGATGACGTGGCCGGGAGCTCCTACCATATACTATGGAGATGAGGCTGGTGTGTGCGGATGGACAGATCCTGATAATAGAAGGACTTATCCGTGGGGCCACGAGGACAAGGAGCTTATACAGTTCCACAAGGATATGATAAGAATACACAAGTCCTACGAGGCACTTAAGTCTGGCTCTGTATTATATCTCCACGGCGGACACAAGATACTCTGCTATGGAAGATTTACTGACAACAAGCAGGTGGTAGTCATCATGAACACCAACTATGAGGATGTGGATTTGAAGCTTCATATCCGTCAGATCGGAGTGTACAACCATTCGATCCTCAGAAGAGTCATGCTGACAAATGAAGAGGGGTACACGCTGGAGCCACAGGATTTCATGGTGGAGCACAACGTACTCACGATCAAAGCTCCGAAGATGAGTGCGATGGTGCTTGTTCGTGCCTGATGGCCGGAAGACAAAGATATACAAGACAAAGATATATGACATAAAAATATAAAAAAGTTCCTTTGGACGAATGATGTTATTGAAAGAATCATTTGCCGGGGAGCTTTTTTATTTGCAAGAGTAATGCTTGCACAGAAAATGGATTGAAAATGGAATTGCTTGCCCGTGTTATCGTCTAAATCTGCGGCGAGCCGAATTCTATGTTTGTCCATGACTTTGTAACGATCCAAGAAACACCATCCAAGAAACACAATTTAGAAAACAGATAGATTAAACTACAGGTTGGGTGAAAAATATAGGGAGATAGGGTATATTGGACAAAATAGTATTGTAAAGAAGGAGGCAGATAGAATATGAGAGTATTGCTTTTGCTTAGGGGATCTGCCGGTTGTGGCAAATCTACATGGATCGAGCAGAATGGATTAAAACCATACACACTTTCAGCGGACGACATCAGACTGCTTTGTCAGAGTCCGGTGCTGCAGGTGGATGGTACGAGAGGAATCAGTCAGAACAATGATGGTACGGTGTGGAAGACATTGTTCAGCCTTCTTGAGATCCGCATGCAGAAGGGCGAATTTACGGTGATAGATGCCACGAATTCCAAGACTTCGGAGATGAACAGATATAAGAATATGTGTGAGACGTACAGATACAGAATGTATTGTGTAGATTTTACAGATATACCTATAGAAGAGGTGAAGAGAAGAAATGCCGGGAGGGAGGAGTTCAAGAGGGTATCAGATGACGTTATTGACAAGATGTACTCCCGCTTTGCCACACAAAAGATCCCTTCGGGAATCACGGTCATAAAGCCGGACGAGCTTGACAGCATCTGGATGAAGAAGAGGGATTTCTCCCAGTATAAGAGGATCCATCACATCGGGGACGTTCACGGATGCTATACAGCGCTGATGAAGTATCTGGATGACAATGGCGGTATAAAGGATGATGAGTTCTATATATTTACAGGTGATTATATCGACAGAGGCGTGGAGAATGCGGAGGTTGTAAATTTCCTGATATCTATCATGGACAGGAAGAATGTTCTCATGCTTGAGGGCAATCACGAGAGATGGCTGTGGCTGTGGGCAAATGACTGCACCGGCAGGTCGAAGGAGTTTGAGCTTGTGACAAGACCAATCCTCGATGCTTCCGGAATCGACAAGAAGGAGGTGCGGAAGCTTTACAGAAGGTTTGGACAGTGTGCTTACTATAGCTACGGTGATAATGTATATCTGGTGACCCATGCGGGACTCAGTGTGATTCCCGACAATCTCACATTTGTGGCAACTGATCAGATGATACATGGAGTCGGAGCTTACAATGATTTCGAGAAGATCGCAGAGACATTCTACGGGAAGATGCCGGCGAATTACTATCAGATCCATGGACACAGGAACACCAAGCTGCTCCCGGTGCGGGTGAATGACAGAGTGTTCAACCTTGAGGGCAGAGTCGAGTATGGCGGGGAACTCAGATGCGTTCGGGTGGATGCTGATGGAATCCATGAGGTGGAGATCCACAATGATGTGTTCAAGGCACCTGAGATACAGGAGGAACAGACCGTTACCACAAGCTCTGTTGCAGATGTGATCATCTCCTTGCGGGGGAACAGGGACATACAGGAGAAGACATTTGGCAATATTTCGTCATTCAACTTCACGAGCAAGGCATTCAATGACAGGGTGTGGGATGAGCAGACCACAAGAGCAAGGGGCTTGTACATTGACACATTCAAGGGAAGAGTCGCAGCGAGGGCGTATGACAAGTTCTTTAATATCAATGAGCGCCCTGAGACAAAGTTTGATATGCTGCAGAATAAGCTGCAGTTTCCGGTGACTGCCTATGTCAAGGAGAACGGTTTCCTGGGACTCGTGAGCTACGATGAGTACAACGACGATTTGTTGATAGCGAGCAAATCCACCATAGAGGGACCATTCGCCGGCTGGCTGAAGGATATGATATATGAGAAGGTGACACTGGAGAATATAGAGAATATGAAGCGGTTTGCGAAGGACAATAATGTGACATTTGTATTTGAGTGTGTTGATATGAAGCATGATCCTCACATCATAGAGTACCCGGAGAGCAATCTGTATCTGCTTGATATAGTTTACAACCAGATAAACTATGCAAAGTATGATTACGATGCGATGTGTGATACAGCCCACCGGTTCGGCCTGACACCAAAGAAGAAGGCTTGCGAGCTTGCAACCTGGCAGGAGTTCTATGACTGGTATTATGATATCCTTGAGGATGATTACGAGTATAACGACAGAGTCATAGAGGGGTTTGTCATCGAGGACAGCGCCGGATATATGACAAAGCTCAAGCTTGCATACTACAATTTCTGGAAGTTTATGAGGACAATATCCCATGAGGCTATCAGAAACGGATATATCAAGAAGACATCGGCACTCACCACCCCTCTTGCAAATGAGTACTATGCGTGGGTGAGAAAGCTTCACGATACAGAGGATCCCGCAAATGTTCCGAGGGATATATGCACGCTTAGAAGATGGTTTTATAATGACATGAAGCAGGCGGAAGGCGATAGCCTGATATAGGTGATCATAAGAGATAACACGGTGAATGTTTGACGGGTTATGTTATATCATGGCAGCAGCCAGACATAGAAAATTATCCAGGCTGCTGCATATATTTACATGGTACGCTGAGTAGGAATGAGAGGTGATATTGTATGATATTTTATACGTCAGATCTTCATTTTGGACATGCAAATGCTATAAAATTTGATGAGAGACCATTTACAGATGTGGATGATATGGCTGATGGAATGATACATAACTGGAACAGCAGGGTAGGAAAGAATGATACAGTGTATATTCTCGGGGATTTCTGCTTTAAATTGAAAGATCCGGAGCCGATCCTTGCAAGACTTAAAGGACACAAGCGCCTCATCCTTGGCAATCACGATCAGGTAATAATGGGAAGTGAGAAGCTGCAGTCCTACTTCGACGATATACAGAAGATGGACTATGTGAGCGACAGAGGTAAGCTGATAGTTATGTGTCACTTTCCGATAGCTGAGTGGAATAAGAAGAAAAGCGGGGCATACCATTTCTATGGACATATCCACAAGAGCAGTCCTGAAGTGTACAGCTTCATGACCGGCCAGGGACGTGCTTACAATGTAGGCTGCATGATCAACAACTACATGCCGTGCACCGCTGACGAGATCATCCGAAATAACGAGATATATCAAGCCAGATTACAGTCAGAGGCTAAATGATAAGAGGTATAAGGACGTATGTATATGTAACTGGCAACCTGTATTTTCAAGTTTTGTAATTCCACATGCTTCCAATAACTGCCGGAAGTAAAATCAGAATGCATCATGCAGCGAAAACATAGAAGTAAACGGAAAAGAAGGAATAAGGAGGAATTGTATAATTATGAAAATATTAAATGACATATAGTGTAATTTAATGCTATAAAAAACCAGCCCATAGGTGTTAACGAAAAAGTAGATTACCACCGTGTAGGCTTTTTGCGCTTTCCCGGATGGGCACAATCCCTCGTCAGCACCTATGGG
>NZ_JBCPDQ010000002.1:305014-322885 GCF_040915325.1 Coprococcus sp. RTP21281st1_F1_RTP21281_210402 | reverse complement strand
AGCCTCCACAGCCTGATCCACGTTGATACTCGTGATCTCCGGGCTGTTCAGGTATCCCTTGATGGCAACGGTGAGACCCATTACCAGATACTTACATATAATAAGAGGAGACAGCATAGGATTGTCAGGAATCTGATCCGTGTCAAATATCTTCAGGTGTTCCTTGAAGAAACTGGTGAACTGTTCGATCATGACCTGCTCAAAGCTGTTCTGCCCGGTTGTCTCAAAAAGCTTTCTGTAAAGCTTCGCTTCATTAATAATGTGTGTGAAGAGATATTTTATGGCCTCAAGGATCATGTTGTGCTCAAGCAGTACCTCCAGTTCCTTGGTCACCTCATTGTAGAGCATGTAATCCATCAGCTCATATTTGTCTTTAAAATGTCTGTAGAATATCGGTCTTGATATTCCGACGTCTTCAGCGATCATCGTGACAGTGATCTTATCAAAGGAATATTCGTTTACAAGCTTTTTGAAGCTTTTGATAATTTTATCTTCAGTCTTTTCCTCGCTTGGATTAGGCACTTTCCCAAACCTCCCTCAGTTTATAATTTGTTTATAATCAATTTTGAATATGTGTTCAAACGTTTGTTACAGATTAGCATATTTGTAACAAAATGTAAACGTTTTCGTATTTTGGGTAGTTTATTTAAGAAATATCAGGTTGTATAATCCACCACAGAATAGAAAAAGGAGATGTTATGGCTATGTTAAAACTAGGAGAAAAGATAGTAAGTGCGAGGGTCGTAATACTGATTCTCAGCTTAGTTCTTCTCATACCAGCGGCATACGGTTATATCAAGACCAGGGTAAACTACGATATTCTGTCATATCTTCCGAAGGATATCGAGACCATGGAAGGTCAGGATATACTGGTTGACCAGTTCGGTACAGGAGCCTTCTCGCTGTATGTGGTAGAGGGGATGGAAGACAAAGATGTATCCGCACTGAAATCAAAGATTGAAAAAGTAGACCATGTATCAAAGGTTATATGGTATGACAGCTTTGCAGACCTGTCAGTACCAAAGGATATGCTTCCTGAAAGCCTTTATGATGCATTTAATAATGACGAAAAGAATGCCACCATGATGGCCATCATATTTGATGATACCACATCGGCGGACGGCACAATGGATGCCATCGAGGAGATAAGAAGCATATCAAACAAGCAGTGCTTCCTGTCCGGTATGTCAGCGGTTGTCGTCGATACCAAGAAGCTGTCAGAGAAGGAAACCCCGATATACGTACTTATAGCGGTTATCCTGAGTAGTATCATCCTGGCGATCACAATGGACTCTATCATGATCCCGGTACTCTTCCTTGCAAGTATAGGAATGGCGATCGTGTACAACCTTGGATCAAATATCCTCATGGGTCAGGTATCATACATAACAAAGGCGCTGGCTGCGGTACTTCAGCTCGGAGTTACAATGGATTACTCCATATTCCTGTGGCACAGCTACAAGGCACAGCAGAAGGAATACACGGATAAGAAAGAGGCTATGGCACACGCCATCGCAGAGACAATATCATCAGTTGTGGGAAGTTCCATAACAACAGTTGCCGGATTCGTTGCACTGTGCTTCATGAGCTTTACCCTCGGACTTGACCTTGGTATCGTCATGGCAAAGGGTGTCGTACTCGGAGTTATCGCATGTGTAACGATACTTCCATCACTCATCCTTGTATTTGACAAGGCGATAGAGAAGACAACACACAGAGTAATACTTCCAGAGTTCAAGGGAGTAGGAAAATTCATAGCTAAGCACTACAAAGTATTCCTTGTATTGTTCGTGATCATCCTGATCCCTGCAATATACGGATACAATCATACAAAGGTTTATTACAAGCTGGATTCATCACTTCCAGACAGTCTGGAGAGTGTTCAGGCCAACACAGAGCTGGCTGAGGTATTCAACATGAATTCAACACATATGATACTTGTCACAAATGATCAGAGTGACAAGGACACAAGAAACATGATGTCAGATATCGAGAACATCGATGGAGTTAAGTTCTGTCTCGGACTTGACAGCATCATTGGAGCAGGTATTCCAACCGACTTCATACCTTCAGATGTCACAGAGGCGCTCAAGAGCGATGACTGGCAGTTGATACTCGTCGGATCAGAGTATGAGGTTGCTTCAGATGAGGTTAACAATCAGTGTACAGAGATCAATAATACCATCGATTCATACAACGAGAAGAACATGCTGGTTGGTGAGGCTCCTTGTACAAAGGATCTTATCACTATAACAGATAAGGATTTCGCATCTGTAAGTACAGTATCCATCGGAGCGATATTCATTATCATCCTCTGTGTATTCGGTTCAATATCACTGCCAATCGTACTTGTGGCAGTCATAGAGTTTGCGATATTCATCAATATGGGTATCCCTTGCTTCACCGGAACAGAGATACCGTTCATAGCTTCAATAGTTATCGGTACTATCCAGCTCGGCGCGACGGTTGATTACGCCATACTGATGACAACGAAGTACAAGAGAAACAGACTGAACGGATACAGAAAGTTTGACGCCGTGGCAACAGCATGCCAGGAGTCAGTACAGTCCATAGTTGTCAGCGCACTTTCATTCTTCGCTGCAACATTTGGCGTAGGTCTTTACTCAGATATAGATATGATCAGCGCGCTGTGTACACTTATGGCTCGTGGAGCACTCATAAGTATGTGTGCAGTTATCCTGATGCTTCCATCAGCACTGATGCTCTTCGATAAGGTCATCATGTTCAGATACAGGAAGAACCTGATGGATGGACCATCAGCGAAGGTTAGCGATGAGGACACTGCAGCCACTCAGGCATAGCAGTTATAAACAGATGTAACTACGGAACTTTTGTAATCTATGAAAAGAGGTAATAATATGATCAAATGGAAGAAATATATATGCGTTGCATTATCAGCAGTTATGATGGCATCACTGGCAACAGGATGCGGAGATACAAATGACAGCTCATCCTCAGACAAGGCCGAGGCTACAACCGAGAGCGAGTCAGACACACTTCAGGATGCACTTACATCTGAGATATCCAAGGATGGCGCATCTGACGCAGACAAGGAAGAGACAGTATATGTCCTTGCCGATGCAAATGGAAATGCAAATGACGTTACAGTCAGCACATGGCTGAAGAACTCAGACGGTGCAGAGGGACTCAACGACAAGACAAACCTCACAGACATCCAGAACGTGAAGGGCTATGAGGAATACAAGGACAACGGCGATGGCACTATAACATGGGCTGCAAATGGATCAGATATCTACTATCAGGGCAAGTCAAATGAGGAGCTCCCTGTAGATGTAAAGATAACATACAAGCTTGACGGCGAGGAGATAGAGCCTTCAGAGCTTGCAGGCAAGAGCGGTAAGGTCACCATCAGATTTGATTATACCAACAACACCAAGAAGACAGTCACAGTGGACAGCAAGAATACAGAGGTCATCTCACCATTTGTAATGCTCTCAGGAATGATCCTTCCTGTAGATAAGTTCTCAAACGTTCAGGTTGAGAATGGTAAGGTCATCTCAGAGGGAAGCAACCAGATCGTAGTCGGATATGCAGTTCCTGGATTCAAGCAGTGCTTACAGGATGGTATAAATGACAGCAAGATAGAGACAGCACTTGATAACATAGATGTACCTGATTATGTTGAGGTTACAGCGGATGTCACAGACTTCGAGCTCTCAATGACCATGACGGTTGCAGCAAGTGACCTTCTTGGATCAAGCGCAGAGGATGCCATAGACGAGGTTAAGGACAAGGCTGATGTCAGCTCACTCACAGACAGTGTGGATCAGCTCGGTGATTCTGCAGATCAGCTCGAGGAGGGTTCAGGAAAGATCACAAATGGTCTGGAGACTCTGAAGGATGGTACTTACTCATTAAAGAAGGGTGCTGACACACTGGCAGACGGTGCAGCTTCACTTGAGACATATACAAGCCAGCTGGCAGATGGTACTTCACAGATATCAACAGCCATGGGAACCCTGGACGATGGAATCAAGTCCATAAAGGATGGTTCTTCAGCACTTAATGACGGAGCTAAGACACTGGCAACTGGAGCTAAGACAGTAGATACAAGTGTTGGCACACTCAAGAGTGGTGCTGATAAGTTAAACAAGGGTGCAAATGAACTTCAGGCAGGCTTTGAGGGAACGGACAGCAATCCTGGACTTTCCAAGGGCGCAAGCTCACTGGCATCAGGAGCAAGCAATGCATATGCAGGTTCACAGGCACTTGCAAAGGGCGCTACAGAGCTCAATAATGGTGTGAACACATTGATCACCATGCTGACAGGAATGCCATCACAGATCGTAAGCCAGGCTCAGTCAAATGTATACAGCCAGCTCGGCGGTTCCATAACAAGCGAGGCCGGAATAGATGCGGCTATGTCACAGCTTGAAGGAGCACTTGCATTAGGTAAGACTACTCTGGATGCGGCAAAGGGCGATGGAACATACGATGCATATTTTGCACAGTACACAGGCCTTGCAAAGGCAAAGGGTGCTCTCAATGCGATCGATCAGATAGGAACGACCCTCACAGCTACTTTGACTTCAGAGGAGACAACAGCACAGATAACAGCATTACAGCAGGGTGCTGAGACACTGGATACCAAGATGGGCGAGTTGTCAACAGGACTCAAGACCATCAGTGACGGTGCTTCAAGCATTTCAACAGGAATCGATTCCGCATATGCAGGTGTCAAGGCAATCGCAAAGGGAACCGGAGATCTCTCAAGAGGTGCAGCAGCACTCAAGAAGGGTACAAAGACTCTCAGCGATGGAGCAGCTACAATATCAACAAATATGAACACACTGTATCAGGGAAGCTTAACACTGGCAAATGGAAGCAGCCAGTTAAAGACGGCGGCAGGAACTCTTGATTCAAGTGCAGGCCAGATCGCAGCAGGAGCAAAGACCCTCAGTGATGGAGCATCACAGCTTGACAGCGGAAGCAAGACTCTGGATGACGGAGCAAAGGAGCTTGTAACAGGTTCAAAGACTCTCAGCGATGGAATGAAGCAGTTCAACGAAGAGGGTATCAAGAAGATCACAAAGCTGTTTGCAGGCAACTATCAGGCAGACATTGATTATATAGAGGCACTCTTCTCAGACGACACAACTTACACAAGCTTCACAGGTACGATCGATGGTACAAAGAGCACAGTTAAGTTCATATATGAGACCGGTGCGATCAAGTCTGACGCTGAAAAATAAGCGAAAAAACAATGAAAATCTTCGTGTTGACTTTACTGTAGCCTTAGGTTATAGTATAAGCGTCCGTGAGGATAATGGTAACATTTACTATAGTTTAGGAGGATTAGAACATGTTTGATAAGGTTAAGGCAATATTCGAGGAGCAGTTAGGAGTTTCACAGGACGAGATGAAGCTTGACACAAACTTCAAGGATGATCTTGGTGTTGATTCACTTGATCTTTACGAGATCGTTATGAAGCTTGAGGATGAGTTCGATGTTGAGATCCCTGCTGAGGAGCTCGATGACGTAGCTACATTTGAGGACGTACTTAACTACCTTAAGAGCAAGGGTGTTGAGGAGTAATATTGCTAACTGAACAGATTGGACTGTTTTGAATACATTTGTTATTCAAAGTTGTCATGTATCGGACATGACATAACTTTGGTAGCCAGCCAGGACATGAGTCCTGACTGACCATCCAAGGTTATATATATTATATGAGAGTTGATTTACAGCAGATGCTTTGAGCCGTGGGGCTTGATGGCATGTGCTTTTTTTGTGCGTTAATACACCGCCAAATGATGCCGGATTTTCGAGCTCGCTCGAAAAAATCCGGTATCATTTGGCGGTTAAGCGGTACATGAAACACGGAGGCTGACAGGCCGGAGTGTGAATGAAGCGCGGCAGATTGCGGGAGCACGAAGTGCGGAGCAAGCTGAAGTATTAACGCAGTATTAATTCTTGACCTTGCGATTTGCGGAGCCCTGTTCTATAATAAGGGATGGTTGACTTGGCTTCTGGATGTAGCATGAGAGATGGTTGATAAAATCCAGTACAGACAGACATCAATGATATGCGAATGTAAATCAATTACAAAATATAATAAAGGCGGTAAAAAAGAAATGGGTAAGACAGCAGTTATATTCCCAGGTCAGGGCGCACAGTATGTGGGCATGGCAAAGGATTTTTATGACAGTTTTGAGGACAGCAAGAAGGTATTTGACGAGGCAGATGACGTTCTGGATATAGAGCTTAAGAAGATCTGTTTCGAGGAGAACGATGACATCAACAAGACAGAGTACACACAGCCGGCCATGGTTGCTGCAGAGGTTGCCATATATGAGCACCTGAAGAACGCAGGTCTCAAGGCTGATGTATTTGCAGGACTCTCACTCGGTGAGTACAGCGCACTTGTTGCAGCAGGAGCCATGACTCTCGCTGACGGCATCAAGACAGTTAGAAGAAGAGGTATCCTTATGCAGAACGAAGTACCTCTCGGAATGGGCGGAATGGCAGCAGTCATAGCAATGGACGCTGACAAGATTGCCGAGATATGTGAGAACACACCTGGCAAGGTACAGATAGCAAACTACAACTGTCCTGGACAGATCGTTATATCAGGTGAGGCAGAGGCTGTTAAGGCAGCATCAGCAGCACTTGCAGAGGCTGGAGCCAAGAGAGTTATCCCACTTAACGTAAGTGGTCCATTCCACTCACAGATGCTTGTGCCTGCAGGTGAGAAACTTTACGACTTCCTTCAGGGCGTGGATGTTGCAGAGGGATTTGCTCCTTACTACTGCAATGCAGACGCAGAGGAGATCACAGACGCAGCAAAGGTTAAGGAGCTCCTGAAGAGACAGGTGTACTCATCAGTAAGATGGCAGCAGACAATAGAGAACATGATAGCTGACGGTGTTGACACATTTATCGAGGTCGGCCCGGGCAAGACTCTCACAGGCTTCATGAAGAAGATCAACAGAGAGGTAAAGAGTATAAATATTGCAACTGTAGACGATTTAGCGAAATTGGAGGAACTGAATGCTTAAGGATAAGGTAGCAGTAGTAACAGGTGCCGGAAGAGGTATCGGACGTGAGATAGCAAAGACATTTGCCGGATATGGCGCAAAGGTAGTAGTAAACTTCAACGGCTCAGAGGAGCGTGCAAACAGCCTGGTTGAGGAGATCAAGGCAGAAGGCGGAGAGGCAGTGGCTTTCAAGGCAAATGTGGCAGATTTCGCTGAGGCTGAGGCTCTCATGAAGTTTGCAGTCACTACATATGGAAGAATAGACATTCTCGTGAACAATGCGGGAATCACAAGAGACAACCTTGTGCTTGGCATGAAGGAGGCTGATTTCGATGATGTTATCAATATCAATCTCAAGGGTACATTCAACTGTATCAAGCATGTGTACAGAACCATGATGAAGCAGAAGTATGGACGTATCATCAACATGTCATCAGTAGTCGGAATAGAGGGAAATGCAGGTCAGGTGAATTATGCAGCGTCAAAGGCAGGCGTGATCGGCATCACCAAGTCTATAGCAAAGGAGCTTGGAAGCCGTGGAATCACAGCAAATGCCATAGCACCAGGATTTATCAAGACAGACATGACAGATGCACTCTCAGACAAGGCAAAGGAGGCTATGCTTGACCATATCACAGTCAAGAGACTCGGTGAGGTTTCAGATATCGCTGAGACAGCGGCATTTTTGGCTTCAGACAAGGCATCATACATAACAGGCCAGGTCATAAAGGTTGACGGTGGCATGAGCCTGTAGGATATACAGATCACGATCTGGAATAATACAAATAGAAAACAGGGTATCGCAACAATGTTGTGATACCCTGTATCTGTAATATGAACATTATAAAGTTATATTTTATTTCTTGTTCAGTTTGGAGAATTCCTTTGCAAGCCCAAGAAGCTGTGCGTGCTGATGTTCTGTCAACTGGGTTGTATCAATATACTTGGCACTTGAATCATCCCCTTTGAGAAGATAATCAGTGGAGCAGTTGAAATATTCAGCGATGCGGAGAATCATGCTCACAGACGGGTCGATGGAATTGTTCTCCCAATTGCTTATAGTCTGGAATGCCACTGATAACTCCCCTGCAAGCTCTTTCTGTGTCATCTTGTTCGCGGTGCGCAGTGTTCTTAATTGTTCACCTATCATAATAATCAGAGCTCCTTTAAATCCAAAAAAACGTAGTGACCCTCACTAATTAATAATAGCTGAATGGTATTGGGTTTACAAAAGATAAAACTATACTTATAATAGAAAAATGGCTTTTTTTGTCATGTTTTGGGCATTTGTTATTGATCAGATGTACTCTGATAGTAATGTGTGCATGCCAGGTTGTTTTGATTCGTACAAATGTCATAATAAATCATTACAACAATTCTAGTACGTTGATTTTTCAACATACTAGAATACTAAAAAGTGGAATAATACTATAAGCGAACAATATATCAGAATATATCAGGAGGTAACGAACATGGGAATCATGAAGAATATCGCACAGTCAGAGGTACTTAAGCTCAAGGATCAGGTGGCATATCAGGAGGGACAGGTCGTAAGTAAGACACTTGCCCAGAATGTATGCATGAGTATAACCTTATTTGCATTTGACAAGGATGAGGAGATCAGCACACACGAGTCTGACGGAGATGCATTTGTGACGTGCCTTGACGGTGTGGGCGAGGTGACAATAGACGGTGTCAAGTATGAACTCCACGAGGGCGAGTCAATAGTAATGCCTGCAAAGCATCCACATGCCGTATACGGCAAGGAGCAGTTCAAGATGCTTCTGGTGGTTGTGTTCCAGTTGTAATTGAATCACGGAGAAAACCAATGAAAAAAGCACTTGTGGTATTGATCGTAATGGTGTGTCTGGCAGCCGGAATATGGGGAATCTTCATGCTGAGAGGCAGCGCGGGGAAAGCCGGAGGCCACGTAGAAAATGACAATGGAAATACAGGCGTAGCTGCTGATGTCACGGAGAGCGGAACTACGACAGAAGAGCAGACCGCGGATAGCCAGGAAACGACGGAGGTGACCGAGGAGGAGAAGCCGAGTCTGGTGGATGAGACACTTGCTGGGATGACGCTTCATGAAAAGGTCTGTCAGATGATGTTTGTGACTCCTGAGGAGCTCACGGGAGAGGACGGCGTGACTGTGGCAGGGGATGCGACCAGACAGGCTCTGGAGAATTATCCTGTTGGCGGTATCGTGTACTTTGCGAAGAACCTTGAGAGTCAGGATCAGGTGAAGGAGATGATCGACAACTCCCAGAAGTACAGCAGTATAGGATTATTTGTGGCGACCGACGAGGAGGGCGGCGTAGTAAACCGCCTGATGGATACTGTCGGAACCACATATATAGGCTCCATGTACTATTACAAGGACGACGGAGACGAAACGGCATATGAGAACGCATACACCATAGCAAATGATATGTCGGCGCTTGGCTTCAATCTCGACTTTGCGCCGGTGGCGGACGTGTGGTCGAACCCAGACAATACGGTTATCGGCGAGCGCGCATACAGCGATGACTACGCCCAGGCGGCAGAGCTCGTTGGAAATGCGGTGAAGGGCTTCAACGACGGAGGAGTCATGTGCACCCTGAAGCATTTCCCGGGGCATGGAGACACGGCGGAGGACTCACATTATAGCAGTGCCTATGTGCATAGAACAAAGGAAGAGATTATGGCGGATGAGATGCAGCCGTTCAGGTCGGGTATAGAGGCGGGGGCAGAATTTGTCATGGTCGGACATCTGATCGTCCCGGATATAGACGAGGTTCCAGCCACTCTCTCATACAAGATAGCGACCGGTATTCTTAGGGATGAACTGAAGTTTGAAGGAGTTGCCATAACCGATTCATTTGAGATGGAATCCATAGCGGACAATTACAGTGTGGATGATGCGGTAGTGATGTCGGTAAAAGCCGGAATGGATATGATACTGCAGCCGAAGGATATGGCGTCGGCGGTGAATTCCATAGAACAGGCAGTGGCGGACGGCGAGCTGTCAGAGGACAGGATAGACGAGAGCGTCCGAAGGATACTCACCCTGAAGGAGAGCCGCGGACTGCTCAAATAGCAAACTATGTAGTAATCAAAACTATTTAACCTTGTTATATATATTACATTGTGGTAAAATTATTTTTATCTGGGGTGCAAAAATGCACTGTCAGCAGATAGAATGAAAAATACGAGGTATGAGATGAAAAGAGTAGTTGTAACAGGCATGGGTGCTGTGACACCTATAGGAAACAGTGTAGAAGAATTCTGGGATAATATAAAGAAGAATACAGTTGGTATCGGAGAGATCACAAAGTTTGATGTCAGCGATTACAAGTGCAAGCTTGCTGCTGAGGTGAAGAACTTTGATCCAAAGCAGTATATGGATCCAAAGGCGGCAAGACGTATGGAGCCATTTTGTCAGTATGCCATAGCAGCTACAGGCGAGGCAATCAAGGATGCAGGTCTTGACCTTGAGAAGGAAGACAGAACAAGGATCGGAACATGTATAGGAAACGGACTTGGCGGTGTGGCAACCATAGAGAAGGAGCACAAGAAGGTTGTAGAGGGCAAAGCGAACAGAGTCAGTGTAATGATGGTTCCTATGATGATATCCAACATGGCTGCGGGCAATGTTGCAATACAGTTTGGCCTTGAGGGCAAATGTACTGACATAGTTACAGCCTGTGCCACAGGAACAAACTCTATAGGAGAGGCTTACAGATATATACAGGCAGGAGAGGCCGATGTCATGGTTGCAGGTGGTGCAGAGTCACCTATCTGTGAGACAAATGTATCAGGATTTATCTCAATGACAGCGCTTTCAAGTGCAGAGGATCCTATGAGAGCGTCCATACCATTTGACAAGGACAGATGTGGATTTGTAATAGCAGAGGGCGCAGGAGTTGTTGTACTTGAGTCACTTGAGCATGCTCAGGCGAGAGGTGCCCAGATCCTGGCTGAGGTAGTCGGATATGGTTCAACCTGTGATGCATATCACATCACATCCCCTAAGGAGGATGGAAGTGGTGCAGGACGTGCCATGAAGCTTGCCATGGAGGAGGCCGGAATCACACCTGCTGACGTTGACTACATCAACGCACATGGAACAAGTACCCATCACAATGACCTCTTTGAGACAAGAGCCATCAAGTATGCTATGGGCGATGACGCATACAACGTGAACATCAATTCCACAAAGTCCATGATAGGACATCTGTTTGGAGCTGCCGGAGCAGTTGAGTTCATAACATGTGTGAAGTCCATAGAGGATTCATACATCCATCCAACAGTTGGTCTCCGCGAGACAGAGGGTGAGATGGATCTCAACTACACCATGGGCGAAGGTGTACACAAGGATATTACATATGCGCTCAGCAACTCACTGGGATTTGGCGGACACAACGCAAGTATACTTGTGAAGAAGTTCGAGGCATAATACAGGCAGGATTACTGATAATTACATATAACAGGAAAACATCACTTCAGACACAGGGGTGATGTTTTTTTGTGCGCTGTCCCAGGTTAATAAAATAAATATTTGGGGGACACAAACTAATAAAACCACAAAACAACACAAAAAAACATGAAAAACAAATGAAAACCAGAAAAACCCACAAAATGTGTTGACAATCCCACATGGCGTGGCTATGATACAAAGCAAAACAGAAGCGCGTATCTGATTTTAGAGTGCAAAGGGGCACGGAGATAGAACTGTAAAGTTTCATCTCTGTGCCCCTTTTGTTTTAACAGGGAAATCTTTTGGAGGTGGAATATGGCTACTAAATCAAGCATTATGGACACTAACAGCTACAGTGATGACTACAGTTCACTGCTCAGTAACACGACAAGGGATATGATAAACCGCCGTGAGAAATGGATGGGTGGTGCATACAGACTTTTCTATAGAAAGCCGGTCAACCTTGTGAGAGGACAGGGACAGTACCTCTGGGATGCAGAGGGGAATAAATATCTGGACATGTACAACAATGTGGCAGGAATCGGTCATTGCCATCCTGCTGTGGTCGAGGCAGTTACAGAGCAGATGAAGCTTTTAAATACCCACACACGTTATCTGCATGAGAGGATCATTGATTACAGTGAGGATCTGCTGAAGATGATGCCGGACGAGATAGACAAGATAATGTTCATGTGTACCGGTTCTGAGGCAAATGACCTGGCACTCCGAGTGGCACAGGAATACACGGGCGGCACCGGAATCATAGTTTCAAGGGAGGCGTACCACGGAACAAGTGCTCTGACATCTGGATGTTCACCAGCCCTTGGAAGTGAGCAGCCACTGCTTCCGAATGTAAGACTCATTGAGACCCCTGACTATTACAGACATGGCGGTACACCTGAGGAGTTCACCGCATGGTACTCAGGAGAGATGCAGAAGAAGATCGATGAGCTGGAGGCAGCAGGATATAAGTTCTCATGCTTCCTTGCAGATTCTATATTCTCATCAGATGGAGTACATCCGAATCCGGTCGGTTTCCTGAAGGCGGCCATCGATGTGGTACATAAGAATGGCGGTGTATTCATAGCTGATGAGGTGCAGCCGGGATTTGCAAGAACGGGAGATGCGTTCTGGGGATTCGCCAGACATGGGATCATACCTGACATGGTGACAACAGGAAAGCCTATGGGTAACGGAATCCCGATATCAGGACTTGCCGCCAAGCATGAGGTACTCGCCGCATTCAGCGACAAACTTCCATATTTCAATACATTTGGAGGAAATCCAGTGGCTATCGCAGCCGCACAGGCTGTGCTTAATGTCATAAAAGAAGAAAAGCTGCAGGAGCATTGCAAGGTGGTCGGTGCAAAGCTTCTGAAAGCATTGCAGGAGGTAAAGGACAGACATCCTGATTCTGTGGGAGACGTCAGAGGCGCAGGCCTGTTCATTGGATTTGAGCTTGCGAAGAATGACGGCAAGAAGACTCCGGATCAGCAGAAGGCACTGGATGCCATCGAACTTCTGCGAGACAACAATGTACTGACTTCTGTTGCAGGCCCTTATGGAAATGTCTTAAAGCTTCGTCCGCCTATGGCATTCCAGGAGTGCGATATCGACTGGATAGCATCAACCCTCGATAAATGTCTGCATCAGCTTGAGTCATAGATAACACACGAAAAGGAGGAAGAATTATGAAAAAGAAGATTTGCTCAATACTTTTGGCAGCCGCACTGGCACTTACGGTGACTGCATGTGGAAGCTCTGGAGGAAGTACAGATGGGAGCACACAGGCAGTGACAACAAGCTCTGAGTCCAAGACGGACAAGGACACACTGGTGATCCTGGGAGCAGAGAACTGGCAGGCATCACTCAGCCCTCTGAAGCACACTTCCACGATGATGCTTCACGCAGAGGCCATAGCTCTGGAACATCTACTGGTCATGGATGAGAAGACACAGGAGCCACAGCCTAATCTTGCTACTGAGTGGTCATATGACGACAGTCAGACAGTCTTGACGGTCAAGCTCCGTGAGGGCGTAAAGTTCCACGACGGTTCAGACTTTACCGCAGAGGATGCCGCAGCATCATGTGAGGCATATTCAAGCTCACAGAACGTATCCGGTTCATGGTGGGCAGATGAGTTAAAGTGTAAGGTCATAGACGATTATACATTTACCATAACTCCGGCATCGGGAAAGCCTCTTGGCTCTTTGGTCAACATGCTTTGTTCAACTCCGATAATGTCCGCTGACGATCTTGCAGATCCTGAGAACACTCTGGATAAGAGATACAACGGAACCGGCCCATACAAGATGGTAAGCTTTGAGAACGATACAGCGACATATGAGCTGTTCGACGATTACTGGGGAACTCTTCCTAAGATAAAGAAGATCGAGTACAAGTACGTTGCGGATGCCACAACACGTCTGTCAGCATTGCAGTCAGGTGAGGCCGATGTCATCGAGCGTGTTGATTCCGATGCGGTGTCTGTGCTTGAGTCAGACAGCAATATCGTGGTTGACAAGTTTCTCACCACAGAGTGTAAGCACCTTATTCCAAAGTTCAAGATGCCGCCTATGAATGAGAAGCTTGTCAGAAAGGCGATAGCCTACGCGATCGATTATGACGGAATCGTAAATGATATATTTGGCGGATATGCAGAGAAGGCAGACAGCTTTATCTCCTCAACTATATGGGGCTACAAGGCTGTAGGTGGTGTCGGCGAGTACGATCCTGAGAAGGCTGCAGAGTGCCTGAAGGAAGCCGGCTATGAGAATGGCGAGGGCCTTCCAGAGCTCAACATTTACACATCCGTTGGTTTTTACCCTAAAACAAAGGAATATTACGAGTACATTGCAGCTTGTTTACAGGCTGTCGGTATCAACTGTAAGGTCGTTCCACTTGATACTTCATCATGGGGCGATGTGTTATATGAAGAAACTCCTTGCTACATGATCGACTGTGGATGGCAGCCATCAGGTATCGAGCCTGAGCTGAAGCTGAATTCATGGTATGCAGCAGGTCGAATCAGCCACTATGAGCCTACGGCAGAGCTTCAGGACATCATGGACAGATTCGCAACTGAGACAGACCCAGATAAGAGAAAGCAGATCCTTCAGGACGAGTACCTTCCGGCCCTGGCAGAGGAGATGCCTGATATCCCTATCATCAAGTCCATGACTATCTTCGGAGTAAGATCAAATGTCAAGGGTCTTGAGTACACAAGTGGTGCAGATTATATCTTCACAAATGTCACAAAAGAGTAAGCGCATAGCAATATATTAGATTCACAAAAAGGGGCTGCATGTGTAAGGATACAGCATGTGGCCCTTTTTAAGAAGGGAGGAAATCAAAGTGCTGGGAACCGTTTTAAAAAGACTTGCACAGGGCATTTTTGTTACCTTTTGCGTTATATTTATCAGCTTTGTAATACTTCGGATGATACCGGGAGATCCGGCGAAGGTCATGGCTCCGACAGCAACAGTAGAACAGCAGCAGGCGATCAGAGACAGTATGGGACTGGAAAAGTCCATCCCGGAGCAGTTTAAAATGTACATGGTGAATCTGTTCCACGGAGATCTTGGAGAGTCATATTTCAAGAGCGATACAGTCCTGAATGTTATGGAGCAGGCCACACCTTTATCATTGATACTGCTGATATCTTCAGTGGTCATATCGATCATATTATCCCTGATCCTGGGAACTATCGCAGGACTAAATGGAAATAAATGGGAGGATCGTCTCATCTCGAGTATTGCGGTACTGTTCCAGTCAATGCCTAACTACTGGGTATCCTCCGTGTTGATCATTATTTTCTCAGTCAGACTTGGACTGCTGCCGTCAATGGATTATTCGGGACCTGCATCCTGCGTGCTCCCGACAGTTGCACTGGCACTTCCGCTCACGGCGGTGCTCACCAAGGTGGTGCGTTCCTCACTGATCGACAGTTACAATCAGGAATTTGTCAAGGTTGCATATGCGAGAGGAATATCGACAGTGGCGATATATTTCAAATACGCACTCAGGAATTCACTTATCCCTGTACTGATATCCCTAGGAACACAGCTTGGCTTTCTGGTAGGAAGTATCGTTGTTGTCGAGTATGTATTTAACTTCCCGGGAATCGGATACACGGTGTTAAATGCGATCCTTCGAAGAGACTACAACCTGGTCCAGGGAATTATCATTCTGTTTTCCGTATTCTTTATTGTTTTGAATATTGCCATTGATCTTGGAAGTATCCGTCTTGATCCACGAATGAGAAAAGCACAGGGAGGACTGTAATTATGAAGAAAAAAAGTAAATTTAGATCAGTCCTTCAGTGGATTGGTAAAAACAAATTATTTACACTTGGAATCATTATTGTAGGAATCTATCTCCTTGCCGGAATCTTTGCGCCGCTCATCGCGCCGTCGGACCCGGGCAAGGCAAATCCATCCATCAGATTATTGAAACCATTTCAGGATCCGGCACACTGGCTGGGAACTGATGCCATAGGACGTGATCTGTTCTCGAGACTTTTGTATGGAATCCGTACCTCAGTCATAATTGGTTTCTGCAGCGTTCTGCTGGCCGCTCTCATAGGACTGATAGTCGGAATCATATCCGGTCTCACAAGTCCGGGACCTCTGGATTCAGTGCTGATGAGAATCACCGATGTACAGATGGGATTCCCATTTATCGTACTTGCCATGATCGCACTCACACTGTTCGCACCTAATGAGGTGTCGGTAACCATAGTGCTGAGTCTGGCACTGTGGCCGGCCTATGCGAGAACGGTGCGGTCAAATGTAATACCCCAGAAGAGCACAGATTATATCGCAGCGGCAAAGCTCATGGGGGCGAGCTCATGGAGGATATCCACGAAGTATATCGGCAAGAATCTGATCCCTGCCATGCTTCCTCTCATACCGCTTGATATCGCCGGAATGATCATCAATGAGAGCTTGCTCAGCTACATGTCACTCGGTATAAATCCGCCAAAGATATCCCTTGGAAACATAATGTCCGATGCCCGTGGCTATATTGCATCTGATGCATGGTATATCATGATCCCCGGCATCGTTCTTATCATCATGGTTCTCGGACTGAATTTTATCGGCGACAATCTTCAGGTTCATTTCGATCCAAAGCTTCGCAAATAGGAGGATAACAGTATGGATAATAATACAGAAAAAGATACAGATGTGATCCTTGAGGTAAAGGATTTAAAGACCTATTTCAAGACCGGTCCGCACAAAGTCGTGAAAGCAGTTGAGGGAGTCAACTTCTCACTGCGGAAGGGCAAGGTGCTTGGAATAATAGGAGAGAGTGGTTCCGGCAAGAGCGTGACGGCGAGATCGATACTGAGGATCGTGGAATCTCCGGGTTACATAGCAGGCGGCGAGATCAGGTTCAAAGGTCAGGATATACTGAAGCTCCCGGAGAAGGAGATGAAGAGCATCCGTGGAAATGAGATCTCCATGATATTCCAGGATCCTACTACATCGTTCAATCCCTACATGACAATTGGAGCACAGCTTGCCGAGGCCTATAACGCACATACCCCATCGGGTTCAGAAAAGGCAAAACAGGAGATGATGAGAGTTCTCAAGCTTGTCGGAATAACCAACGGCGAGGAGGTCATAAAGAAATATCCGTGTGAGTTCTCAGCGGGTTTCAGACAGAGGATATTCATAGCGATGTCAATGATATTGTACCCGGATCTGCTCATAGCGGACGAGCCTACAACAAGTCTTGGAATCACCATTCAGGCGGAGATCATCGAAGCCCTCAGTGAGGTGCAGAAGCAGACCGGCATCTCCATCATGATAATCACCCACGACTTTGGCGTGGTGTCCCAGTTCTCAGACGACATATTTGTCATGTATGCGGGAAGATGCGTGGAGTCGGCATCCAAGAAGGATCTGCTCAGAAATCCAAAGCATCCTTATACGGTTGGACTTATCCGTTCTGTTCCGCTTCTCGAGGCTCGTAAGACGAAGAGACTGAAATCCATTCCGGGATTCCCGCCGGATATGTCAAATGTCCCGGAGGGATGTCCATTTGCTTCCCGTTGTGAATATGCGAAAGATATATGTCATAAAGAGGTGCCGGCACTGAAACCGGTTGGAGAGGGACATATGTGTGCCTGCCATTTCCCACTGGATTATGACATTAACGAAGATACAGAATTGGGGTGATCATATGAAGGATATAGTATTATCTTGCGATAATCTGCTGAAGCAGTATCCGGTGAAAAAGGGAATGTTCAACAAGGTTGTCGGACAGAAGAACATAGTCGACCATGTCTCGCTGGAGCTGGAAAAGGGCAAGACACTTGCGATCGTCGGAGAGTCGGGCTGTGGCAAGACGGTGCTGACGAGAGTCCTGCTGGGAATTGAGGACAAGAC
>NZ_JBCPDQ010000002.1:298923-304864 GCF_040915325.1 Coprococcus sp. RTP21281st1_F1_RTP21281_210402 | reverse complement strand
CTTGAGGAGCCATTGATCCTGAATGGAGTGAAGGACAAGGAGGAGAGGGAGAAGATCATTCTGGACACACTTTCACAGGTCGGAATGGCACCGATGTTCCTTGACAGATATCCGCATCAGTTATCCGGTGGACAGAGACAGAGGATAATCATAGCGCGGTGTCTGGTCGTCACACCGAAGATCATATTTGCCGATGAGCCTATATCGGCACTGGACGTGTCATTGCAGGCACAGGTCATAAATATGCTGATGGATCTGCAGGACAAATATAAGTTGTCCATGCTGCTGATCGCCCACGATCTGGCTGTGGTGAGACAGATCGCGGATCAGATAAAGATCATGTATTTCGGAGAGATAGTCGAGAGTGCATCGAGCAGCGAGATATACAAGAATGCGCAGCACCCATATACAAAGGTTCTGCTCAAGGCGGCTCCGAGTATAAGCAAGGGACTTGAGGATGCGGGCTTTGACATAGACCTTAAGCCAGGTGATATACCTGATCCGGCAAAGCCGATGCCGGGATGTCCGTTCTGTACACGCTGTATATATGCGGATGAACGTTGCATGAAGGAGCGCCCGGAGGAGACAGAGGTATCACCGGGACATACGGTTCGCTGTCACAAGGCAGGACAGATATAACAGAGATTAAGGAGGAATCGTGATGGAATATAGTGCAGTCAGTACGATATGGATTATGGTAGGAACGGTACTCATTTTCTTCATGCAGGCGGGCTTTGCGATGCTTGAGACCGGCATGACGAGGGTAAAAAATGCAGGAAATATCGCCATGAAGAATCTGGTTGACTATTGTATCGGTTCGGTGACGTTCTGGTTGATAGGATTCGGAATTATGTATGGCGGCGACGGAGCTGTACTGGGTAAGATCAAAGGTGTGGCAATGGAATCGGTATATGGAGGCGGCATGCTTCCTGACGGGATCCCATTCTGGGCATTCCTGATGTTTCAGACAGTATTCGCTGCGACGGCGGCGACCATCGTGTCGGGTGCCATGGCGGCGAGAACTAAATTTGCAGCATATTGTATCTACAGTCTGATGATAAGTCTGGTGATCTATCCTATATCGGGACACTGGATATGGGGAGACGGCTGGCTGGCACAGCTCGGATTCCATGATCTTGCCGGATCCGCAGTTGTACATATGGTGGGCGGTGCCGCTGCATTTGCAGGAGCGTGGATGCTCGGCCCGCGTATCGGAAAGTATTCAAGAAGCGGAAAGTCGAAGAAGATACCGGGACACAGCATGCCGCTGTCAGTGCTTGGAATATTTATCCTGTGGTTTGGCTGGTTCGGCTTCAACGGAAGCTCGGTTCTGCCACTGACAGGAGATACGGTGTCACTAGTTGGCAAGGTGTTCTGTAACACCAATCTATCCGCTGCGGCTGGAGCAGTCACAGCGATGTGTATAAGCTGGGCGTGGAAGAAGAAGCCAGATATCGCCATGACACTCAACGGCGCTCTGGCAGGCCTGGTTTCTATCACTGCGGGAGCCGACGTTATAAGTACACCACTTGCGGTGTTGGTCGGAATCGTGGCCGGAGCGATAGTAGTTGGGGGAATGCATTTCATAGAGAACGTGGTAAAGATAGATGATCCTGTGGGAGCCATCGCGGCACACGGATTCGGTGGCCTGTGGGGAACTGTAGCGGTTGGATTGTTCTCAGATGGAACCGCTACAAAGACAAAGGGCCTGCTGCTTGGCGGTGGTGGCTACCAGTGCGGAATCCAGATTCTTGGCGGAATAGTTGTGTTCCTGTATGTATTTGCAGCTTCGGCACTACTGTTCAAGATCGTTCAGAAGACCATCGGCCTTCGTGTATCGGCTGAGGATGAGATGGATGGACTGGATATCAGTGAGCACGGATTTTCAAATACTTACACAGAGGTGCTGTCCTCAGACGGAATAAGCGCGCCTATGATGAATGTGCCTAAGATCGATGGCAAGGCATTTGACAGCACAGAAAATGCGGAGAATCTTAACATATCCAAGGTGGTCATCATAGCGAGAAAGAATAAGCTTGACGCACTGCTTCACGCCATGAATGACATAAATGTAACTGGAGTTACGATCACGGATGTGACCGGATATGGTATACAGAAGGGAAATAATGACAAATATTACCGCAGCTCGGATGCGGATCTGAACCTGCTTCCTAAGGTGAAGGTCGAGGTCATAGTCAGCACTGTACCTGTGTCCAGGGTTGTGGAAACTGCGGAGAAGGTGCTGTACTCCGGCAACTATGGCGATGGCAAGATATTCGTATACGATGTGAAAAATGTTGTGAAGGTTAGAACCGGAGAGGTTGGAAGAGAAGCATTGATTGATGAGAGCAAGTAGGAGAGGAGGCTTTTTTATGCGCAAGACAACAATTGATGAGGCGATCGCAAGGGTCGATGACTGGAAGGACAAGGAGATCAGTTACAAGCCCGTTTCAGGAGGAATAACGAATCCGAATTTCAAAGTGGATGTGGAGGGAGAGCATTTCTTCCTCAAGATACCGGGAGCCGGCACGGATTACATAAACCGTGAAGTATGCCACGAGGCAAATGTGATCGCGGACGAGAGCAAGGCAGGCCCAAGAGTCTATTATTATTTCGAGGATACAGGTGTTGAGATATTCCAGTGGCTTGACGGCTACCGCCAGGTGACATTTGGCGATGTGTATGACAAAGATATATTCCAGTCGATATTCGAGAGGATCAGGGACTTCCACCATCTCGAGACAAAGCCGCTGAACCTGAAGCAGAGCATATTTGAACAGGCGTGGGATATGAACGCAAGGGCGAAGAAGGGCGGCTATATATCACCGTTTAATGACAAGATGGAGTATCTGCTCTCTGCTATTGAGAAGGCGCTGGCGGGCAGTGAGGAGCTGTGTCCGTGCCACAATGATTTCTGGACAAACAACCTGATGTACAACGAGGAGACAAATGATCTGAAGATCATAGATTATGAGTATGCGTCCATGAATGATCCTTATGTGGATCTGGGGCTGATATCTGCTGTGAACTATTTCACCGAGGATATGGACGTGGAGATGATGAAGATATACGGCGGAGGCAAGGTTGATGAGAGAGCATTTGCTAGAATGAAGCTGAACAAGATAGCCTGCGATATCAAGTGGGCGTATTGGGCACTGTATCAGGCGGCCAGCTCCAACGTGGAGTTTGATTACATGAACTGGTATGGACAGAAGATGGCGAGACTGCAGCATTTCTGGCTCGATTCAAGGCTGGATTACTGGCTCGACGTTGCGAGGGAGAAGAGTACCCGTATCAGTTGATGATCAGCAGATCGTATTATGAAACCGGTTCAGGAAAGGGAGATGTATAGCATGAAGGATTATTATAAGAATATGGAAGATTCATGGGTAGAATTTGTCAGTAAGAATATACGCGCACAGGCATATTCCGGGGAGGAGAAAGCCACCTCGGAGGTGTTTATGCAGGCCATGGATGAGCTTGGTATTGAGCATTTCCGCGATGAGTGCGGCAACGTGGTCGGAGTCATCCGCGGAGAGGGTGACGGTCCAAACGTGCTTCTGACTGGACATATGGATGTTGTGCCTGAGGGAAGCATAGATGCATGGAGTCCGTATTTGCCATTTGAGCCGAAGGTGGAGGATGGAAAGTTATACGGCAGAGGCATAAGCGATATGCTTGCTGGCCTGACTTCGGAATTCTTTGCATTTATGGAGATCAAAAAGCTGGTGGATGCCGGGGCGAAGATATCGGGCAATCTTATATTTGCTACAGTCGTCTATGAGGAGCCGGCGGAGAGTATCGGAACGATTTATCTTATGGAGCACACTCTTCCGGAGCACGGCCTTGATGTTGACCTGTGCTATCTGGGGGAGCCGTCAGACGGCAATCTTGCCATCGGACAGCGAGGCAAGATCGAGCTTGTCATAGAGGTGTACGGTAAGGTGGCGCACTCGTCCGCTCCGCAGGAGGGCATAAATGCTGTTGAGAAAGCGCTCCCTATAATGGATGCGATCATGCATAACTTTGGCAGTGAACCGCTCGTACATGAGATGGGTAAGACGTCCATGGTCATCACTGATGTGGTGGTAACACCGGGACAGAAGTATTCCTGTGTGCCGGACTATTGTGAAATCACAGTGGATCAGAGATATGTGCCACCTATTACCATAGAGGATACGGTGAGCAGGGTTCAGAAATTCCTGGATGAGCAGAAGAAAAAGGATCCTGAGCTCAGAGCTGTCGTTCATCCGAGAATGAATAAGAGGACGTGTTACACCGGTTATGAGACGGAGGCGGCAAAGCAGCATCCGGCGTGGGTGACCGGCAAGGATAATGAGTATGTCGAGCTGACATACAGGACGCTTAAGGAGCTTGGTCAGGATGTTGAGAAGATATACTGGCAGTTTGGAACCGACGGAAGCGTTATATGCGGCAAATACAACATACCGACTATAGGATATTCGGGTGCGATGATGAGTCAGGCGCATCAGGCACAGGAGCATGTGGAGATCGACAGGATCCTCGACTGTATAGAGGGATATACTGCGGTTCTCTGCAGGCTGTATGGACTGGATATGTCGGAATAAAGGTTTACACGGCACCGCTTATTTTGATACAATCATGTTGCAGGTCAGAAAACATAGGGCTCAGTTTATAAGGAAGTAAGGGAGGGGACAGATGTTAGCAGATCAGCGTAAACAGATAATATTGGATCAGGTAAATCTTAATCATTCGGTTACTGTTGCCAGACTGGTTGAGCTGCTGGGCGTGTCGACCGAGACGGTGAGACGTGATCTTGAGGATCTTGAAAATAACAACATGCTCACGAGGGTACACGGCGGTGCGGTTTCTGTGAAGAAGAGATACCGGTTTGAGGATATGGATGTCAGGGGCACATCCAATATGGAACTCAAGGAGCAGATAGCCAGGAAAGCGCTTGAGTATGTGAAGGATGGAGACACCATAGCGATAGATTCAGGCAGCACGGCGTCATTGTTCGCCATGGCACTGAAGGCGCGCAATTTTGACTCACTATCCGTCATAACCTATTCCTCGGAGGTGTTCTCCATATTATCGGAATGTGGAAATTACAGGATAACCCTGCTGGGCGGTGAATATCTCCCGAAGGAGAAGTTGTTTTATGGCTTCCTGACACATGAGGCGATGCAGAAACTGTATTTTTCAAAGGCATTTGTAGTACCTTCGGCACTTTCGGTCGAGGATGGCGCACATGATTTTATAAGGGAGACCTATGAGAATCAGTGCATGCTGATAGGCCATGCTAGCGAGGTATTTCTGCTGGCGGACAGCACGAAATTCGAGACAAAGGGAGATTTCAAGCTCAGTGATCTCCAGCCGGAATTCACCATCATAACCGACGATAAGCTTCCGGAGTCCGTATACAATATGTATAGAGATCACAAGCTGAACGTGGTAAGTTGATGACAGTCAAAAAAGTGTCTGTTTGCCTCTCTTTGGGTGTACAGAAGATCGATAAAATAGTATAATAAATGTGCTATATAAAAGATTGGACGGACAACTAAAGGAGGGTTATGGTTATGTACGAGAACAAGGATATGCTCAGTTGGCTTGGCTATTTTGCAGACATGATGAAGGTCAGTCCTGAGAAGATAAAGATGCTGAATATATGCGGAAAGCAGAAGAACGTTGTTCCGACTATAGACACACACAAGAGAGTTCTTATATTTGCAGATCAGAGTCATGAGGATCTGTTGTACACGCTTTGGGAGAAGGGCTTTGGCGAGTATGACATGTGGTATGCAGAGGGTGTGGAGCCCGGCGGCGAGGTTCATCATGACAAGCTGGAGAAGGTGCTGAACAGGAAGATAACAGGGCCAACAGTTATATTCATCATGAACGAGAAGACAAGGGAATCCGTCAGATACGGAATTGCAAATGATTTCTTCTCGGCTGGAAC
>NZ_JBCPDQ010000002.1:148959-298773 GCF_040915325.1 Coprococcus sp. RTP21281st1_F1_RTP21281_210402 | reverse complement strand
GGACGAGGGTTCGAGAAGATCCATGGAGGAGAATGTTGACAAGTTCGGAGTACATAATGTACAGATAATCCCAGATATGAGCGAGGAGACTCTGGCAGCCATACCTGTTCCGAGACTGGCATTCATAGTTGCAAATCATTATCTGGAGTCAGATATGGAGAGACTGCTCAAGATCAATCCGAATATGCAGTTTGTCATATACACACTTGATCTTGGAATACTTGCACAGGCAAAGCTCATATTTGACAAGCTCGGAATAAAGAATATGGAGGCTATTCAGATATCTGTATCCAAAACCAACAAGGACAACATGTTCGTTACCCAGCCGTCACCATGGCTTATCACCGGTGGAGCAGAGTAATCGACATCATAATATTTATATATAAGAAAACCGCCTTTATGTAATAGGCGGTTTTCTTGTGTCCTCCAGACGGACGATTCCGAGAATCGTTCCCAGACAAATGATATCACTTGTGAGATACAGGGATCTATCACATCTGCTGACAGCTTCAAGGTATGGTGAGCCATCCTTTTCTGTATATTTTCTGATCATCTCGACTCCATTCTCGTTCAGGAATAACGCAATATCTCCGAAATGAGGAAAGTTTTGTTCCACGGCTATAATATCATCCTTAATATAGATAGGATGGAGCATATTGGTCGTGAGCCTCAGACAATAATCTGCATTTGGAAAATAATCGGCGGGTATCTCTATAAATTCTGTCGCGTGTGTTGAGTAGTCTGAATTGGAAGCAAGCGTGTGAGTTGAGGAAATACACGGAATCCTGCGCGTTTTGGCGCGGTACGCATCCGCTGAAGGAAGCTTCTTCTGCATGTGATCTTCAGAGTCCGCCATTAGCATGACCATCCGCTTGCCGTGGATGTTGAGTGTTCTGTATTTTTGCAGGAGATACAATTCCTCGTCCGTAAGGCTGCGCCTATGGAGAAATCCATCCATGGTACATCCAAGTGCGTCTGCGATGGATATCATAAGCTGTATTCCCGGGCTCTTGGTCTTGCCGCTCCTGATGGCTTTTATCGTATCCTCAGAGACATCTGTCAACTCAGCTAACTGACTGATCGTAACCCCGCGTTCAGCCATGACTTCCCTGAGTCTTTTCCCTATATCGTATTGTTGCTGCATGTAATTCACCTCAGTAACATTATATAATAGAAGAAACAGGCTTGTCCAGTTGAAAAGTGTAAGAATATACACTTTTGCGATTTGTGTATGCGCAGGAAAGTGTATGAACTGCTCTTTAATATGAAATTAAATATGATATAATGAATTTATCTGTTACATCGAGAGATGACAAGGGGGTCATTTTCTACAATAGTCTGTCACAATGGGGGTGACGGATTACGGCAGAGGGAACAAGGCTATCACGTGTCGAGCGTTAGGGCGTCGATCACGAGATAGCCTTTTTTCGTGGGGGGCGAAGGACGGACGGCTGGGTATTCTTCCGCGGGGCGGGTATATCATCTGCTATATATGTGGTATCACGCTCTACTTCCTTCGCTTCGGCTTAGCTTCTATATGCACTCGTTTCCGGCCGCGATAAGGGCGATGCGGCTTCCAACTCGGCAAGAAGCACCGAAGCTCAGTCGTATTCGCTACCGATACCACATATATAGCAGATGATATACAGCCGCGGAAGAATACCCAGCCTGTTTCTGGCGGAAGGGTGATGGGAGTGGCGAATTTTACTTTGATGATTTGGAAGAAAAGCTAATTATAAACGAAATGTTAAAATTATAAAAAAAGTATAAACTGGTGATACACTAGGTTTTATGCGGGTTTCTTGGGAAAACTGTGACAAAAAACTGTTTTTGTTACGAAAAATAATACAAAAATAAAAAATGATTAAAATTTGACTATAAGGGCAAATATATGACTTTAAATTTGTTTTGAATGGTGATAAAATACGCAAGCAAGGAGCGAGAGCAGCTTTTTAGAAAAAAAGATAGGGGAGTATGACCGTATGAATGTTGTATTTTTTGATGTAGACGGCGTACTGAATTCGGAGAAATTCCTGTGTGAGAAACATGGGGAGTTTATCAATCCTAAGAATGTGGCTAACCTCAAGATGGTTGTGGATGCCACAGGAGCGAAGCTGGTCATGACAAGTGACTGGAGAAAACAGGTGATTGATAAGGATATCAGTAAGGCACACGTAAGAGAACTGATAGACAGACTTGCGGATGCTGGAATGGAAGTATATGGGGCAACTTCTTCAGGGGATGAGCTCAGAAACAAGTATGGGGATTATACCAGAGCATGTGCAGTCAAGGATTATGTGGTTGCGAATTCCGTAGAGGGATATGTCATATTTGATGACATGGATATGGACTGGGAGGCTCATGAACTCGATTCTCACTGGATCAATACAGAGAACGTACTTGTGGGGCTGTCTGAGGCAGATGCCATGAATGCTATTTCTATAATAAACCAATAATAAACTGGAATAGCATTTTGACATACAATAAAACAGTGTGAAAGGAAGTGATGTCTTACGGATCTGGCAGAAGAGTTATCCAATGAACTCCAATGCAAAACAGTATTTACAATACCAATATTTGGTGGAATACCGGTAACAGAATCTGTGGTGGTAACCTGGATCATTATGGCAGTGCTTGTGCTGTTGTCGATTATCCTTGTAAGGAATCTCAAGGTTGAGAACCCGGGGAAGAAGCAGCTTGTGCTGGAGACCATAATAACTACCTTTAACAACCTGTTCAAAGGTGTTATCGGAGAGGCGGGCATGAAGTATGTTCCGTATCTGATAACGGTTATTCTGTACATCGGCATGGCCAACATCATGGGTGTATTTGGCTTTAAACCACCGACAAAGGATCTGAATGTGACAGCCTCACTGGCCATCATGAGTATCATACTCGTACAGGTGGCAGGAATACGAGGAAAGGGGACAAAAGGCTGGGTCAAGAGTTTTGCAGAGCCGGTAGCAATAGTTGCACCGCTTAATGTACTTGAGCTTGTCATCAAGCCGCTGTCGCTGTGTATGCGACTTTTCGGTAACGTTCTCGGAGCATTCGTCATCATGAAGCTGATAGAGGCAGTAGTTCCACTCATTGTCCCTATCCCACTCAGCCTGTACTTTGATTTCTTTGATGGATTCTTACAGGCATTTGTATTTACTTTCCTGACTACGCTTTACATGCAGGAAGCGATGGAGTAAAGATTATCTGATTTTAAAAATGAAAATAAGAAGGAGAAAATGATATGAACGGATTATTAGCAATTGGAGCAGGTATAGCAGCATTAGTAGGACTTGGCGCAGGACTTGGAATCGGTCTTGCAACATCAAAGGCAGTTGAGGCTGTAGCTAGACAGCCGGAGGCAGACGGAAAGATCACAAAGCTTCTTATCATCGGTTGTGCCCTTGCAGAGGCAACAGCTATCTACGGTTTCGTAATCGGACTTCTTGCAATCATTCTTCTTAAGTAATCAGATTTTTGGTCAGATGGATATTTTAATAGAAATATCTAATAGAAATCTGGAATTGCAGAAGAGATGCGGATAATAGAAACAGAAAGATAGGAGTGGCTATATGATTGATATAGAATTTTCTACAATAGCATTCACCATTATCAACTTAATAGTTCTGTTTCTTCTTTTGAAGAAGTTCTTGATAGGACCGCTCAACGATGTCATCAAGAAGAGAGAAGATATGATCGCTGGCACCATATCGGATGCCAACAATCAGAAGGCTGAAGCAATGAAACTCAAGTCTCAGTATGAGGATACCCTTGCAGGGGTTGATGCTGAGTGCAGGGATCTCCGTGAGAAATCCCGTGTGGAGGCCCAGAATGAGTACAGCCGTATCATAGATCAGGCTGATGCAAAGTCAGTCAAGATGATAAAGGATGCGGAGAAGACCATAGAGATCAAGCAGAACAAGGCACTTTCTGATATGCAGTCACAGATCGCAGAGCTTGCAATGGTAGCAGCCGGCAAGATCGTGGGCGGTGAAGGTGATGCGGAATCAGCAGGAGCTGCCATGTATGACGAGTTTTTGAATGAAGTAGGTGATTCAGGTGACACAGAAGGCAATTAATTACGGAATTGTCCTCTATCAGCTTGGAATCAGTCAGGACATGGTGGAGGAGATAAAGGCGCTTGTGGATGGTAGTCCGGAGCTGGTATATGCACTGGCAGATCCGGTGGTCAGCCACGCGGACAAGCGCAAGGTCGTTGACAGGGTATTTGACAGATTTGGCAATAAGGATCTGGTAAATTTCATGAAGACCCTGTGTGACAACGATGGATTTGACATGATACATGACATATTTGACGAGTATGAGAAGTATGCCAGAGAGCAGCAGGATATCCTTTCGGCAACTCTCTATTATGTCACACCGCCAACTGATAAGCAGAAGGCAGGTATCGAGAACTTCCTTATGAAAGAGTATGGAAGCAAGGCGGTACAGCTTTCTATGGTGGAGAAAAAAGAATTGATAGGTGGATTTGTCATAAGAACGGGAGACCGCGAGTACGACAGAAGCATTCTGGGCAGGTACAAATCCCTTAGACAGAAACTGGTTATGAGGTGATAAATTGAGTTCAATTAGTTCAGAGGATATTATTTCTATACTCAAAGAAGAGATAGAGAATTATGATTTTGACTCCAGGGACAAAGAAGTCGGTAAGGTCATCTATGTAGGTGATGGAATCGTAACCGTATACGGTATAGACAATGCCATGTACGGCGAGATCGTTGTTTTTGAGAATGGTGTCAAAGGTATGGTTCAGGATATCAGAAGAACAGAGATAGGATGTATTCTGTTCGGTCGTGATACAGGAATCAAAGAAGGAACAAAGGTCAGCAGAACGGGAAAGCGTGCAGGCATCCCTGTAGGCGATGCATTTATCGGACGTATAGTTGATGCCCTTGGAGCACCTATAGATGGAAAGGGCAGCATAGAGTCAACGGATTATCGTCCAATAGAGAATCCGGCTCCAAGCATAGTTGATCGTAAGTCGGTCAACCAGCCGCTTCAGACAGGAATCCTCTCGATAGATGCCATGTTCCCAATCGGAAGAGGACAGAGAGAGCTGATCATAGGAGACAGACAGACAGGTAAGACATCCATAGCGATAGATACCATTCTGAATCAGAAGGGCAAGGATGTCATCTGTGTATATGTGGCTATAGGCCAGAAGGCTTCAACAATAGCCAAGGTTGTAAATAACCTGAACAAATATGATGCCATGGACTACACGATAGTCGTTGCATCTACAGCAAGTGATTCAGCACCACTTCAGTATATTGCGCCTTATTCAGGTACAGCGATCGCTGAGTATTTCATGCATAAGGGCAAGGATGTGCTGATCGTGTACGATGATCTGTCAAAGCACGCTGTTGCTTACAGAACATTGTCACTGCTTCTCGGACGTTCACCAGGACGTGAGGCATATCCTGGAGATGTATTCTATCTCCATTCAAGACTTCTTGAGAGATCAAGTAAGCTTAAGGATGAGCTGGGCGGAGGCTCCATCACAGCCCTTCCTATTATCGAGACACAGGCAGGCGATGTATCTGCTTATATACCTACAAATGTTATATCTATCACAGATGGACAGATATTCCTCGAGAGCGATCTGTTCTTCTCAGGTATGAGACCTGCTGTCAACGTCGGTCTGTCGGTATCACGAGTTGGTGGTGCAGCGCAGACAAAGGCGATGAAGAAGGCCGCAGGAAGTATCCGTATCGATCTGGCACAGTACAGAGAGATGGAGGTGTTCACACAGTTCAGTTCAGATCTTGATGAGAACACCAAGGAACAGCTTCAGTACGGCAAGGGACTTATGGAGCTTTTAAAGCAGCCTCTGTGTAATCCGCTGTCAATGGCCGAGGAGGTTATCATTCTGGTAGCAGCTACCAATAAGGTATTCCTTCCAGTTGAGGTTTCAGAGGTCAAGAAGAAGAAACTTGAGATGCTTGAATACTTCCACAGTGCCCATAAGGATATCGTGGATGAGATCGAGGAGAAGCAGGTGCTTACAGATGAGCTGAAGGACAAGATAGTCGCAGCCGCTAAGGAGTTTATCGAGAGATAGATCTCAGGAGAAATAAGAAGATTCGTTGAGAGGTGATTTGATTGGCAAATACCAAAGAAATCCAGAATAGAATAAAGAGTATCAAGGATACTCAGAAGATCACCAATGCAATGTATATGATCTCATCTTCCAAGCTTAAAAAGGCGAGGACAGATCTTGAGAACACGGAGCCTTACTTCTACACACTCCAGGTTGCTCTTGCCAGAATGCTCAGACATGTTCCTGAGATGGAGCATCTGTATTTCGACAGCAGAGAGGGAATCAAGGAAGAGGACAGAAGGCGAGGTTATCTGGTCATTACCGCCGACAAAGGTATGGCTGGTGCCTACAACCACAATGTAATCAAGATCGCTGAGCAGGAGCTTGCAGCCCACCCAAACAGTGAGCTGTATGTAGTCGGCCAGGTGGGAAGACACTACTTCGCAAAGAAGGGAGTGCCTATAGATATACATTTCCAGTATACAGCGCAGAATCCTAGTCTTCACAGAGCCAGAGTCATAGCGGACAAGATGCTTGAGAACTATGAGAATGGCGATATAGATGAGGTATACATCATATATACCAACATGAAGAGCAGTGTGGTCGTTGAACCGCAGATGATACAGCTCCTCCCTATGAAGAGGACTGACTTCGCAGGCGTTCCTGCGGATGTGTTCCACGAGGAGATTACCATGGAGCCTTCACCGAAGGCAGTGCTTGACCGAATCGTACCAAACTGTGTCATGGGATATATATACGGCGCTCTGGTAGAGTCCTTCTGCAGTGAGCAGAACAGCCGAATGATGGCGATGGACTCAGCCACAAAGAGTGCCAAGGAGATGCTGGATGATCTCAATATCAAATACAACAGAGCAAGGCAGGCAGCCATAACGCAGGAGATCACAGAGATCGCGGGCGGCGCCAGAGCTCAGAGAGACAGGAGCTAATAAGCTCAATAAATAATTGTAAAGGAGGTCTGATGTTTTGAAAAATGGTAAGATAGTACAGGTCATGGGACCTGTCGTAGACGTAGAATTTCCAGACAACGATCTGCCATACATCAAGGATGCTCTTGAAGTAGATAATCATGGAAAAAAATGTGTTATGGAAGTAGCACAGCACGTAGGAAATAATACAGTAAGATGTATCATGCTGTCCGCCAGCGAGGGACTTTCAAGAGATATGGAAGTCGTTGCGACCGGATCAGGAATCAAAGTTCCAGTAGGAAATCAGACACTTGGACGTCTGTTCAACGTGCTTGGTGAGACAATAGATGGCAAGGAGGATCTCTCAGACACAGAGCACTGGGTAATCCACAGAGAGCCGCCAACATTTGAGAATCAGAGTCCTGTCATCGAGATACTTGAGACAGGTATCAAGGTCATAGATCTTCTTGCACCTTACTCAAAGGGTGGTAAGATCGGTCTGTTCGGCGGTGCCGGAGTTGGTAAGACAGTCCTTATCCAGGAGCTTATCCAGAATATCGCATCCGTACATGGTGGATACTCAATATTCACCGGTGTTGGAGAGCGTTCAAGAGAGGGAAATGATCTGTGGACAGAGATGAGCGAGTCAGGCGTTATCGACAAGACCGCCCTGGTGTTCGGACAGATGAATGAGCCACCTGGAGCCAGAATGAGAGTTGCAGAGACAGGACTTACAATGGCAGAGTATTTCCGTGATGTAAATCATCAGGATGTGCTTCTGTTCATCGACAATATATTCAGATTTACACAGGCAGGTTCAGAGGTTTCATCACTTCTTGGACGTATGCCATCAGCCGTTGGTTATCAGCCAACACTTGCAAATGAGATGGGTGAGCTTCAGGAGCGAATCGCTTCTACCAAGGAAGGATCAGTCACGTCAGTCCAGGCCGTATATGTGCCAGCCGATGACCTTACAGATCCTGCCCCAGCCACAACATTTGCGCATCTGGATGCAAATACAGTTCTTTCAAGAAAGATCGTTGAGCAGGGTATCTATCCGGCAGTAGATCCGCTGGAGTCAAGCTCACGAATTCTTGAGGCTGATATAGTCGGCGAGGAGCATTATAATGTTGCAAGACGTGTACAGGAGATACTTCAGAAGTACAAGGAGCTGCAGGATATCATCGCAATCCTCGGTATGGAGGAGCTGTCAGATGAGGATAAGCTTACAGTTACCAGAGCCAGAAAGGTTCAGAGATTCCTGTCACAGCCATTCCATGTTGCTGAGAACTTCACAGGTATTCCTGGAAAGTATGTAAGTCTCAAGGATACGATCAAGGGCTTCAAGATGATCGTTGACGGTGAGATGGACGAGTATCCTGAGTGGGCATTCTTCAATGTAGGTACTATAGAGGAAGTAAAGGAAAAGGCCGAGAAGGGCCAGTAAAGGAAGTGCATAGATGAATACATTTTATCTGAGAGTTATTTCCAGTAATAAGATATTCTTCGACGGCCGGGCAGAGAAAATAGTTCTTCCACTTGAAGATGGAGAGAAAGCGGTTCTTGCACATCACGAGAACATGGTCATAGCCACCAGCATAGGCGAGATCAGGATTACCACCAGCAAGGGTGAGCAGGTAGTCGGTGTTGTCGGTGAGGGCTTTGTTCAGATAGTAAATAACCGAGTTGTCCTTATCGTGGATTCCGCAGAGAAGCCGGAGGATATCGACAGGGTCAGAGCCAAGGAGGCAAAGATCAGAGCGGAAGAGAGACTCAGACAGAAAGAGAGTCTGAAGGAATACAAGCAGAGCGAGGCATCACTTGCCCGTGCACTCACAAGACTCAAAGTAACAGAAAAGATATAAAACCCAGCGCAGAAACCCCAAGCGCCTGCTTGCAGGCATTTGGGGGTTTCAAGCGGTTTTAACGAGAAGTCGTTCGGCTTACGCCGAACATAGAGCGCGTCAGCGCGGGACTTCGAGTCTATTATAAAAGGCAGTGCCAGCAGCGGGACGATGAAACCGATGTGGCGTTGCCTTTTTATGTGCAGACACAATAGATAAAATGTTACTTGACAACTTTTGCCTTTACTGAGAAAATTACTAGATAGTATATGGTGAATTGTATATACAGTGAACTATGTATATAAGAGTTTATGAAAAAGAGGACGTGTGCATGTATATGCACACATTTTTGAGTTAAAGGTATTTGGTTAGAGGTATTTATGTTAAGATTTATTTGGGTAATAGTTTCGTGCTTGTTTCTGATCATGTACTATGTGCCAAAGATGTCGTATTATGCTAGGCACCCGGAAAAATATGGTGAGGATATATGTTATCAGATGGCACAGGTTATGTGCAATCATGTGAGACGTCGTGCTTTTATCAAGACGGTTGCCACGGGTATGGAGAACCTTCCTAAGGAGGGCGGATATATCATGTATGCCAATCATCAGGGTAAGTATGATGTACTGGGAGTTATAGTTTCCCATGACAAACCGATTACGTATGTCATGGATGCCAAGAGGTCGAAGCTGTTCATAGCAGATCAGCTTACGGATCTTGTGAAGGCACAGAGACTTGACAAGGAAGACATAAAGCAGCAGGTACAGGTTATAAACGATGTATCCACGGAGATTAAGGCGGGAAGGAGATATATTTTATTCCCGGAGGGAGGATACGATCACAGTCACAATGAGCTCAAGGAGTTCATGCCGGGAAGCTTCAAGATCGCCAAGAAGGCGAAGTGTCCTATCGTTCCAGTCGTGCTGTATGATTCCTTCAAGCCATTTGAGGGATGGTCACTGAGGCGTGTGACGACACAGCTTGCATTTCTGGAGCCGATCCCATATGAGGTTATAGCGGATAAGACGACCACAGAGATCAGGGATATGGTCGTTGACAAGATCCAGAGGAAGCTTGATACGATGGAGACAATGAATTGTTGGTAACGATATATGGATAATTATTCTGAACGGGCAGGTCATGTTGATGATCTGCCCGTTCGGGGGTTACGGAAGCTAGGTGTTGACTATATCAAATCAGGTGAATACAATATAAAAGGGTATTTAACCACAAAAACAAGGATTGGGAAGTAGAGATATGGGACAGAGTAAAGAGAGAAACAGTAATGAAAAAAGCGGATTCCTCAAGAAGCTTATAATAGTTCTGGCAGTGGCGATCGTGGTAGTATTTGCGGTATTTTATGTGATCTATTACAGATTTTCATATCAGGCGGACAAGCTGGCAAAGGAGACCGCCCGCATATACGCATTTGGCGATGGCGGAGAGATGGCTGACATGATAGCCCCGGGATACGTGAAGAAGTTTGAGGATTCGTCAAAGGTTTTGTCGGTGAGTGACATACAGGACATATATATAAACAAGTTCAGAGCGTATACAGATGAGCAGGTCGGGGATATAGATACGATCGAGTGCAAGGTCACCGATATACAGGCGGTGAGCAATATAGAGGATGTGCAGCAGCAATTTGCGGACAACGGAGTTAAGGGCGTGTCCCAGTACAGAAGTGTGGAAGCTGACTGGATAGTGACAGGCAAGGATGGCGGCGAGGTCACGGTACACGTTCAGGAATGTATGTTGAAGTGCGACGATGGCTGGTATGTGGACTATGTCCGTATGCCGGATGAAATAGACAGCATGAGTACGCCGGTCGATTCCGGGGATGCTGACAGTGAGGAGACAACAGAGGCGGAGATCACTGAATAATATTGTGTGTATAAGATTGGAAGGGCATACAGTATACAAGAAAGAAGGCTGACAAAAAATGTACGATGTGAGATCCATGAAGGCAGAGGACTTCATAGATGATGGCGAGATCCGTGAGACGCTGGACTATGCGGATCAGAACAAGGACAATGTGGAGCTTATCGACAGTATCATAGAGAAGGCAAAGCTCAGGAAGGGGCTTACCCACAGGGAGGCATCCGTGCTTCTTGCGTGTGAGATGCCGGACAAGATAAACGAGATATATGATCTGGCGGAGCAGATCAAGAAGGATTTCTACGGCAACAGAATAGTTATGTTCGCGCCGTTGTATCTGTCCAACTACTGTGTAAATGGGTGTGTGTATTGTCCGTATCACATCAAGAATAAGCATATAGCCAGAAAGAAGCTCACCCAGGAAGAGGTGAGACGGGAGGTCATAGCACTGCAGGATATGGGTCACAAGAGACTGGCCATCGAGGCCGGTGAGGACCCTCAGATGAATCCTATAGAGTATATACTTGAATGTATCAATACTATTTACAGTATAAAGCATAAGAATGGAGCAATCCGCCGCGTAAATGTAAACATAGCGGCAACGACCGTTGAGAATTACAGGAAACTTCATGAAGCTGGGATAGGAACATATATATTGTTCCAGGAGACCTACGACAAAAAGGCATATGAGGTGCTTCATCCTTACGGACCAAAGCATGACTATGCATATCACACAGAGGCTATGGACCGTGCTATGGAAGGTGGTATAGACGATGTGGGTCTGGGAGTGCTCTTTGGTCTGGACAAGTATAGGTACGAATTTGCGGGGCTGCTGATGCATGCGGAGCACCTTGAGGCTGTTCATGGAGTTGGTCCGCACACCATCAGTGTGCCAAGAGTCAAGAAGGCTGACGACATAGATCCTGAGGCATTTGACAACGGAATAAGCGACGATGTATTCTGCAGGATCGCAGCATGTATCAGAATCGCCGTTCCTTATACAGGAATGATAATCTCCACAAGGGAGAATCCAACGGTCAGGGATGAGATCATAAGGCTTGGAGTGTCGCAGATAAGCGGTGGTTCAAAGACCAGTGTGGGTGGCTACTATGAGCCGGAGCCAGAGGATGAGAAGTCGGAGCAGTTCGATGTCAGCGACACGAGAACTCTGGATCAGGTTGTGAACTGGCTGATGACCAAGGGCTATATACCATCGTTCTGTACGGCATGTTACAGAGAGGGCAGAACCGGCGACAGGTTCATGAGCCTGTGCAAGAGCGGACAGATACAGAACTGCTGTCATCCGAACGCACTCATGACGCTGGAGGAATATCTGGTGGATTATGCTTCGCCGGAGACCGCGGAGATAGGCAGGAGACTCATACAGAATGAGCTGAAGAATATTCCGAATGAGAAAGTCAGACAGATAGTGGTCGAGAGACTTGACAGGATAAAGCACGGAGACAGAGATTTTAGATTCTAACACATTGTGGAGGAGCAAAATGAGTTTAAACGATACGCCGTCGGCAAACAGAGTGCATATAGGTTTCTTTGGATGCAGGAACGCAGGCAAGTCCAGTCTGGTAAATGCAGTGACGGGGCAGAGCCTTGCTGTTGTGTCGGATGTGGCGGGAACCACCACGGATCCGGTGTACAAGTCCATGGAACTGCTTCCGCTTGGACCGGTGGTCATCATAGATACACCGGGAATAGACGATACCGGCGAGCTGGGTGAACTCAGGGTGTCGAAGACCAGACAGGTGCTTGCGAAGATAGATGTCGCTGTGCTGGTGGTTGATGGTTCGGTTGGCCTTTCGGCGGCGGACAGGGAGCTCACAGAGCTTTTCAAAGAGAAGAATATAAATTATATAATTGCGTACAATAAGAGTGATCTAGTTAAGGATGATATACAGGTTCAGAATTCAGCGGAGAATTCCATATGGGTCAGCGCAGAGCGCAGACAGGGAATAGAGGAGCTGAAGGAATTGATAGGAAAGCTCACGGTGACAGACACCATGACCAGGAGACTGGTCGGAGATCTGATACAGCCGGGTGATATGGTGGTGCTGGTCATACCGATAGATTCTGCAGCTCCGAAGGGCAGGCTGATACTTCCGCAGCAGCAGGTCATAAGGGATGTTCTTGAGACCGGAGCTACGGCTGTGGTGTGCAGGGACACGGAGCTTGAGGATACTCTGAGACGGCTGGAGGGGAATGTATCTCTGGTGGTCACTGACTCCCAGGCATTTGCAAAGGTTATGAAGATAGTGCCGGATGACATATATCTGACATCGTTCTCCATACTGATGGCAAGATTCAAGGGGCAGCTTGATGCGGCGGTGAATGGTGCATATGTTCTGGACAGGCTGAGGGGTGAAGGACAGCGGACAGATGCGGACAGCAGACCTCCAAGGATACTCATTGCCGAGGGCTGCACCCATCACAGACAGTGTGATGATATAGGAACTGTGAAGCTGCCGGGATGGATACGCAGATACACAGGACTTGAGCCTGAATTTACATTTGTCAGCGGAACGGAATTCCCAGAGGATCTGACAGGATATGATCTGGTGATACACTGCGGAGGCTGTATGCTGAATGAACGCGAGATGAAGAGTCGTCAGGGAAGGGCGGAGCAGCAGAGTATCCCGATGACGAATTATGGAACTGCTATAGCTCATATGAATGGGATTCTTGACAGGAGTCTGAGGATTTTTCAGACAAAGACGGATATATAAATATTTGGATGAAAGGTGATCGATATGGCAAAGACAGGTTTGGTACTTGAGGGCGGCGGCCAGAGAGGCATATATACCGCCGGAGTCCTGGATGTGTTCATGGACAATGATATAGAGGTCGACGGTGTCATAGGGGTGTCGGCGGGAGCCATACATGGACTCTCCTATGTGGCGAGACAGAGAGGGCGCAACATGCGTTACAATATGAAGTACAGGAACAACAAGCACTACATGAGCCTGTACTCCCTTTTAACTACAGGAGATATATGTGGTGAGCAGTTCTGCTACCACGATATCCCGGAGAAACTGGATCCACTTGACTACGATGCATTCCTTGCAAATCCTACGAAGCTCTATGTGGGATGTTCTAATCTGGATACAGGAGAGGCGGAGTATCTGGAGTGTACAGATATGAGAAAGCCTGAGGATGTGAATAAGGTGAGGGCTTCGGCATCCCTCCCACTGGTGTCCAATATTGTAGAGGTTGATGGAATGAAGCTGCTGGATGGAGGTGTATCCGACAGCATACCGATATTTGCATTCAGAAGGATGGGCTACAGGAGAAATATAGTAGTTCTGACAAGACCGGAGGGATACCGCAAGGGCCCGGACAAGATGCTCAGGCTGGAGGCCGGAAGGTACAGGGAGTACCCTGAGTTCGTTAAAAGATGTCACATGAGACACATGTATTACAACAAGACCCTGGACAAGCTGGAGGAGCTTGAAAAGGAGGGTGATACGTTGATAATCAGACCGAGTGAGACTATAGAGATATCAAGGCTTGAGAAGAAGCCGGAGATGATCGAGGCCATGTATGAGCTGGGTGTGTACGATGCAAAGGAGAAATTGCAGCAGGTTAAGAAATTCCTGCGTGAGAGTAAGGAAGAAAGCAGGGACTACACACATGGACAGGCGCAGCAACAGACGGCGGTTACACAGCAGACCCGATAATGGAATATATGACATATTGATACTTTCGGGAATGGACATTCCTGAGAGTGTGGATACACAGAAGAAGGCACAGGAGAATCACAGCAAAATGGCTGAGACTCCTGTGCCTTCGCTCATACTGTCACTTTCGGTATCTACAATATTCACCATGCTGATTGCAACCTCCTACAATATTGTGGACACTTATTTTGTCTCAGATCTTGGAGAAAGCAACGTGGCCGCAGTTGGGATCATGTTCTCTGTTATGGCATTGATACAGGCTGTGGGTTACACCTGGGGCATGGGAGCTGGAAGTGAGATAGCGAGACTCCTCGGTAAGCAGAAGAAGCGTGAGGCGGAGCAGACGCTTGCCACGGCACTGGCGGGAGGAATACTGTCGGGCGCGGTCATGGCGGTTATATTTGCCGTGTTCAGGGAGGATGTGGTAAGACTTCTGGGGGCCACGGACACAAGTCTTGCTCCTGCTGGGCAGTATGGAATATATATCATGCTCGCGGCTCCGGTCATGTGCGGTGCCTATGTTCTGAACAATGCCCTGCGGGCTGAGGGGCAGCCGTATCTTGCCCTGCTGGGTATTCTGGCAGGAGGACTGTCAAATGCGTTATTTGACTATATATTGGTGAGAGTGCTTGGACTTGGAATAGCCGGTGCAGGCATAGCGACCCTTGCCGGACAGGGGATAAGTCTTGCCATAATGTATATATGTGTCAGGTCAAGGTGCAGCGTGGTAAGGCTTCATGTGTCTGATGTGTGGAGCTTCAGATATGGGGTGCGTATAGTGAGAACAGGGCTGCCATCCTTCCTGAGACAGGGGCTCATGTGCCTTGCGGCGGTCATGATAAGCAGAAGCTGTAGGCAGTACGGAGATGGAGCCATGGCGGGCGTCACAGTTGCAAATAAGATATTTGCAGTCATATTTGCGGTGCTGGTGGGCTATGGGCAGGGATTTGCCCCGGTGTGCGGGTTTGCCTATGGTGCAGGACTTGAATCCAGAGTGAAAAGGTCGCTGAGATTTACCATGATAACTGCGGTGATATTCATGTGCGCTATGGGTGCTGCGACCTGGGTGTGGGTATCCGAGGTGGCCGGTGTATTCTTGCATGAAGGTGGCACTCAAGCTATGCAGCTTGCGGCGCTGTCTCTCCGGGCGCATGCCATATCCATGCCGTTTGCAGCTGTGTGTCTGGTGACCGGAATGTACTATCAGGCTCTTGGAGCATATGGAAAAGCCACCCTCATATCCGCCCTGCGGCAGGGAGTATGTTTTATACCATTAGTATTCATACTGCCGCGCATGTATGGCATAGATGGAGTGGCTTTTGTCCAGGCCGCCGCCGATGTGCTGGCGGGGATTGTCTCGGCCTTTTATCTGCTATATACAAATGAAAAATAGTCCGTGTTTATCATCTCGTCCGATATATACAGTCGGTTTTCAACCTCCTCGATCATCTGATCCACGTATCCATCAGGGATCTGTGACTCAGGGACGAAGTAAGAGGTCTCCCCCGTGCTGGCATCATATCTGACCTTGTCGGTCATAAAGCTTTGATCCGCGAAGATCACAAGCTCATCGGAGTCGGACAAAATGTTGCGGCCAGCCAGAAGTCTTGAGTCAAAGTCGGCTCCGAGAAGGTTTAACACAGTTGGAAGTATGTCCACACTGGAGCAGAGCTTGTCGACAACTACTGGCTTCTCCATGGATGAGCTCCATATACCAAACTGGTTGTGGTGAAGCTCAAAGTCATCATTCTCTATGTCCTTGCCCGCAAGCTCGTTGTAGGTGCCGTCGCTGAGTCCGTAAGGATAGTGGTCAGGTGCCACGATGAACAGAGTGTTGTCCAGCTTGCCAGTCTCTTCCAGCTTATCCATCAGGAATTCCAGAGCCTTGTCAAGCTCCATCTGAGCTGCAACATAGGCTATGGCCTCATCTGAGTACCCTTTTTCGGAGAGGACATTCTCGGCTCCCTCCCTGTTAATCATACATATATACTGATTGTCGTAATTGTAAGGCAGATGGCCGGAGAAACTCATAAAATACATGTTGAATTTGTCATCCTGAATGAAATCCCCATACACAGCCTCCATACATTCGAGATCGGAATACATAACGTGGTCAGGAATATCCAATCCTGCGCCGATGGCCTTGAAGGTGGTGTAGCCCATATTCGGATGGGTTCTTGTTCTGTCGTAGTATGTGGCATCAAAGTCGTGGTAGCCGTAGCTCTTGTAGCCCTGTGCGTTCAGCATATTGCCGAGGGCGTATGGCTGGTAGGTGTCCGCGGATGCCTCAAAGCTCCATTTGGAGGATGCCGGATACTGGCTGAGGCAGTTGGTATATTCGCCGTCTATGGTGCTGTGATACCACAGTGGGTTGTAGAAGTTAGTAAATTCAAAGCCTTCGTGATAAATCTTGTACAGTGTCGGTGTGGCCTCCCTGGATATTCCATATGTACTGAGACTTTCAGCGGTGACAAATACCACATTGTACCCCTCGAACATGCCGGTGTATTCGTCCGTGTAAGTTGGCTGTACCCCCGAGAAATATGCCGTCAGGCTTTTAAGCTCCTCGTCATCTGTCTGATTGTACAGACTTTGGAAGTCTATGCTTTCATCGACCTGCGGAACATATACAGGCTCGTCGGCCTGGGTTGATCCTGCCGCCTGATCTGAGCCGCCGGTCTGAGAAGCTGATGAAAAATCTGTCTCGTCCGCAGATGCGGCATTGATATCTGATGCGGCAGTCTGTGCATCTGACTGATTATCTCCAATATCTGCAAGCTCAAATGTCTTGCTCTGGCTGCTCTGAGTCACCATGGTCACACAGTCTCTTCCCGTGGTGACCATGACTCCAAGCTTGTTCATGGACAGTTCAAGTACATAGCGTCCGTGGAACAGCGCATATGGAGTGTAGGCCGCAGTCCCGTGCACTGTCAGAATACAGATGGCAAGTACCCATGCAGCTGCGGAGATACCCAGCTGCACCAGCACTGCCCTGAGCACACCAGGCTTCTGCCCGATGCGGCATCTGCCAAATGAAAACCAGAACCTGTTCATGATGATAAGACATATAAGTGGCAGCAGGAACAGCACTATGATATACCAGTTGGATCGTAATGCTGAAAAAAGCACAGTCCTGAAGTTCATAGCATCCTGGGCACCGCCGATGGACACCAGACTCAAAAATGTTCTGAATATCTTATAGTATACAAATTGTGCAATATAGTAGATCGTAAATATACTCCACAGCAGGTAGGCTATGGCTGCATTTGCATATCTGTGCCAGAAGGAGGTCAGTGCTGACAGGGTAAGTCCGCATGCCAGCGCAAATGTCAGGGGATGTAGTATGCTGCTGCCTGCAGATCCATAAATTGCAATGTGAAACAGGAGCTCCATATAAATAAAGGCCAGCGGAAAGAATATGGAACGCCACAGCAGACCACTGTGTCTGCTTTGAGTTGTATCTGTTTTCATCTGGCATCTCCTTATTCGCGTGTGAGTATGTCGTCAAGTGCGCCCCTCACTCCTATAGGATCTGTGACCAGAAGAGTGTGGAAACCAAGCTTTGCGGCGGCATCGAGATTCGCCTGCCTGTCATCAAGAAAAATGGATTCCTCAGGAACAAGGTTATATTTGCTGCAGAGATGCTCATAGATGGCGGCGTCTGGCTTGGTCACGTGGTATTCATAGGAGACCACTCTTCCGTCCGTGTAAGGCAGGAAGTGGAATCTAGGCGTGTGGAGTGCAAACAGTCTTCTTGGGTAGTTGGACAGGAGGTAGATGTTGTAACCTCTGGACTTGAGATCCTTGAGCCACATGTCGGCTCCCGGGAACATGTCCACCACTTCATCGAGATTGTTCATGAACAGGTCTATGTAGCTGCTGCATTCCGGGCTGAGTTCCTTGAAACGTTTGATGAGCTCTGGCTCAGGCATATCGTCCAGGTCAAAATGATTCCACATAGGGTGGTTTATCATGTTGTGATCAAGAGCATCTATCACGTCCGCTGGTATGCCAAGTTTCTCCATGGTGCTTTTCCAGTGGAAGTCTACGAGGACCATGCCAATATCAAAGATTATATTTTTCATATGTATATTCCTTTCGTGTCATATGCTGCCGTATAAGTGCAGATTATGTCGTCACAGAAATTTTAACTCATAATAGGACAAAAATATACTCAAATATTTGCGGAAATGCTGACAAATACCTAATATGCTTGTTTACAGTTTTCCGGTCACAGTGTTACAATGATTAAATCGGCAATGTAAGGGGAAATACAGTGTATGATATACGTATTTGTGGACTTTGAAATGAATATGATAGATTCAGAGTATAAGAAGGAAAAGAAAATATGTAAGAGTGAGATCATAGAGATCGGTGCGGTTAAACTGGATGAAGATTATAATGAGATAGATTCGTTTAAGAGTTATGTGAAGCCGGCATATGGAACCATGGCTTCGCGTATAATAAAGCTCACAGGAATAACAGATGATATGGTGGAGAATGCTCCTTCATATGCTTTTGCCATGGGGAGCTTTATAGAGTGGTGTGCTGATGCCGATGTGATATACGCATGGAGTGAGAATGACCTGAGACAGCTCCGCAAGGAGGCCAGGCTGAAGGAATACACGCACCCCGGGCTGGAAAGTATCATATCAAGGTGGAAGGATTTCCAGAAGGAATATGCCAAGCTCATAGGAACGTCAAGAAGGATATCACTGTCGGACGCTGTGTTTTATCTGGGAGAAAACTTTCAGGGGGCAGAGCATGATGCCCTGTGGGATGCCAGGAATACCGCTGAGGTGTTCAAGCTCTCAAAGGATGAGGAGAATTTTTTCAGGATCATGGCCCCGGTCATTGATGTGTACAAGCCCAAGAAGAATCTGACATATTCCCTGTCCGAGGCATTTGGAGATATACATCTGGGTGAATAGATATGTAATTGATGACTACATAGAATAATAATGTGGATTATTAGGAGGACTTCATGAACTGGAATAAGAGGGATACAGTGAGGACCGTGATTATATTGTGCGGTGTGGTGCTGTTTGCATATGTACTGTTTAATTTTGATAAGGTGTCCAGTATGTTCAGCTGGCTCATCAATATACTCATGCCATTTGTCATAGGATTTGCCATAGCATTTGTGGTGAATGTACCTATGAAGGGACTTGAAAAGGTATTGTTTAAGAATAAAGACAGCAGACTGTACAGGTTCAGGAGACCAGTGTGCCTCATACTGTCGTTCCTGTGCATAATAGCTGTTCTCACGTTTGCAATAACTATGATCATACCTGAGATGTCCAAGACTATAACTATGTTTGCAGAGAAGCTGCCATCGGCCATGGATGATATACAGAGGAAGGCGATCAAGCTGATGAAGGACCAGCCGGAGATAGTGGATAAGATAAAGAGTATCAATATTAATTGGGATGCACTTATATCAAATGTGGTTGGTATTGTGAAGAACGGCGGCAGCAGTGTATTGTCTTCCACGTTCTCCATTGCCAGCAGTGTGGTAGGCGCCGTGGTCGATGTTCTGGTGGGACTGTTCTTTGCGTGCTACATACTGGCTCAGAAGGAGACTCTGGAGAAGCAGGTAAAGGGTGTATTGTATGCGGTGTTCAGGGAAGAAAAGGCGGACCGATTCATTCAGACTTGTGTTCTTGCGGATAAGACCTTCTCCAAGTTCATCTCAGGTCAGTGCCTTGAGGCGTGCATACTTGGACTTATGTTTTTCATTACGATGACCATATTCCGTATTCCGTATGCGCTTACGGTCAGCATCATCATAGCAGTATTTGCACTGATCCCGGTTGTTGGAGCATTTGTCGGATGTTTTGCCGGAACGATTATGATCCTGGTAGAGGATCCGAAGCGTGCCATAGTGTTTCTGATCATATTTGTCGTGCTGCAGCAGATAGAGGGTAACTTCATATATCCTCATGTTGTTGGTGGTTCGGTGGGACTTCCATCTATATGGGTACTTGTGGCGGTCATGCTTGGAGGTGATATGTTGGGCATTCTGGGTATGCTCATATTTGTACCGCTTTTCTCCGTCCTGTATGCGATGTCTGAAGAATATGTGGTTAAGAGACTCAGAGACAAGGGCATATCGTGGAGGAAATATAATCTGGCATGCAACATCCCCGAGGGGCGATGGAATGGAAGGCTGGATGAGGAATGTGCGTCTGATGTCAGCAATGTGGACGCCGGGCAGACCGGGACGAATGAGTCAAGTGCACCGGGCAGTACAGCCGGAAGCGGCAATTCTGGGAAAAACAACACAAGCAGAAACAATACGGGAAGAAATAACATAGAAAGAAACAATACAGGCAGAAACAGTAACAGAAATAAAAACTACAAGAAGAGAAAGAAGTAACGGTTCATATATGGCATCATCTGTGTGGTGATACATATAGCCGTTCAGAAAGAAGGATATACACATGTACAGAGACATAGCGAAATTGGTTTTATACAGAGATCTAGGAGAGGACAGCATACTTATGAAGCTGTCTGGAATATTTGAGGATTTTGATCTCAAGAGGTGTGAGAATGCGGAGCTGTGTGCCCGCATATACGATCAGATCAAGAGACTGCTCGATCTTGCGACCAGCTATGGATTCGACAAGAATCTGTGGCACAACTATCTGGCATTTATACTCATCACCAATGAGAACTCATTCAGTATAACAAGTGAGAAGGTAGGAGCAAATGACGGAACCGTTAATTATTTCGCCAAGAATGATTTCAGGATATTCAAGAAGCTGTTCGACTTTGATTTCTCAGAGATAGAGAGCGCACTTGGAATAGATTGTTTCTCAACTATCAACAATTACAAGTCTATTGGCAAGAAGGAGAGAATGTACAATAAGAATGTCAGTGAGAAGGTTCAGGCTGTCAGCAATGCCATAGAGGAGGCTGAGAACGAGAACCAGATATTTGATATAGTTACATCATTCTACAAGGCATATGGTGTTGGTATGTTCGGTCTCAACAAAGCGTTCAGGATCACCCGTGAGCACGGAGATCTGGAGTTTGTACCTATAAATAACACAGAGGATGTCATGCTGGATGACCTCATCGGATATGAGATCCAGAAGAAGAAGATCGTGGACAACACTGAGGCATTTGTGGAGGGCCGCAAGGCGAACAATGCACTTCTCTTTGGTGACAGTGGAACAGGAAAGTCAACCACGATCAAGGCGATCATCAACGAGTACTATGACAGAGGACTTCGTATGATAGAGATATACAAGCATCAGTTCCAGGATCTGTCGCAGGTCATATCGCTTATCAAGAACAGAAATTACAGATTTATCATATACATGGATGATCTTTCATTTGAGGAATTTGAGATAGAGTACAAGTACCTCAAGGCTGTCATCGAGGGTGGACTTGAGATCAGACCTGACAATGTGCTTATATATGCCACATCCAACCGCCGTCATCTCATCAAGGAGACATGGAACGACAGGAATGATATGGAGAATAACAATGGTATTCACAGGAGTGATACCATTCAGGAAAAGCTGTCACTGGTCAACAGATTCGGAGTCACGATCAGCTACAGCGCACCTTCACAGAAGGAATACTTTGAGATCGTCAAGGGACTTGCTGAGAAGGAGCACATCACCATGGACGAGAAGGAGCTCTGCGCAGAGGCAAACAAGTGGGAGCTTGCACATGGCGGCATAAGCGGACGTACTGCACAGCAGTTTATCAACTACCTTAAGGGGCAGGGATTGTAAAAATAATTGCTGTTGAACTACGGTTTATATTTTGTTATTATTAAGTTAATTTTGTAGAGCAAGATACTTTGATAAGGAGTGTGGAAAGATGATAGATCTTAGCAGCAAGAAAGGTAAGACACTGGTATCCAGAATAATTGTTGTGGTTCTGTGTATCGCAATGGTTGTTACACTTTTAGTTTCAGCATTCTAATAGGAAAACAGGTCGAATTGGAGAGTAGATATGAGAGGAAAGTTTGGAGAGCACCAGACGGTGCGATCGATACTTAAGAGTCTGCCACGTACTGTCCACGACGATGTGACGAGAGCCGGAATAGGAGATGACTATGCCCGGCTCTTGTTGCGTGATGGGGGTAGCGGAGACACCGGCGCAGCTAAAAGCGTGAATGTTGCGGCTGGTGTGTGCTGTGACAGCGGGTATATGGGACTCAGACTTGATATAGCGAGACTTTACAACAGTATAAGGATTGGCGGATATATGCCATGGGCGGCAGTAGATACCATAGTTATGCCTGATGACGATGAACGACGCATGAAGAAACTGCTCAGAAAGCTTGCGGGCATATGTGTGGAATATAGAGTAGATATTATTACGGGGCATACCGAGGTGAATAATGCTGTATCTGAGCCGGTTATAAGTGTGACTATGATGGGAAGGCATGCAGGTCAGGGCGAGGATATGCAGGAATTGCAGAATCAGGATGTTCACGGATACCAGATGCCTACAGGACATGGTGTAGCTGGTACGCGAGGACTGAAATGGCCGGCTGGCATGGATATAGTTATGTGTGGACAGACCGGTGTTGGTGGAACCCTGAAGATCTATTATGATAATCAGAAGGAGCTTTTTGAGAGGTATTCGGAGAGCTATCTGAGACCTGTGGAGCAGCTCGAGCAGCTTATACTGCTTGGCGGCCAGGTTGACATAGCATTAGATCATGGCTGTATATATTCACACGACATATCGAGGGGCGGCGTATTTGCAGCTCTCTGGGAGATGGGAGATGCGCTGAAGTGCGGGCTTGAGGTATGTCATGACAATATACCGATACTTCAGGAGACAATAGAGATATGTGAGCACACTGGGGATAATCCGTATATGATAGATGGTTGTGGTTCTGCACTCTTCGTAGTTCCGGATGGAAAATTGCTGGCTGATAAGCTCTATGAGGCAGGATATGAGGCTTCAGTCATAGGCCATCTTACGGAAAAAAGCGATAGGGTTGTGGTGCACGACGATGAGAGGAGATTTCTTACACCGCCAAGGTTTTTATAGGAGGAGTAGTATGCTAAATATAGTATTACATGAGCCGGAGATCCCGGCCAATACAGGCAACATAGGAAGAACATGTGTGGCAGCAGGCGCAAGACTGCATCTCATAGAGCCGCTGGGCTTCCAGATAAATGAGAAACAGCTGAAGCGTGCCGGGCTTGATTACTGGGACAAGCTGGATGTGACAACGTATGTGAATTTCGAGGATTTCCTTGCAAAGAATCCCGGAGCAAAGATATACATGGCGACAACCAAAGCCAGGAAGAAGTATACAGATGTGAAGTTTGAGGATGACGCATACATCATGTTCGGCAAGGAGAGCGCGGGTATACCTGAGGAGATCCTGGTTGATTATAAGGATACATCTATCAGGATTCCGATGTTCCCAGACATTCGTTCACTGAATCTGGGCAACTCTGTGGCAATAGTGCTGTATGAAGCACTCAGACAGAATGATTTCCCAGGTCTAGAGGAAGCGGGAAATCTACATCGTCTTAGTTGGGACATGTAGTGATAGAGGGGGAATATACATGGCGTATCCTACAAGTGGAAAAAAGATGCTGAACATATGCATTCTGGATATACTGAAGAAATATACGGACTGTGACCACACCATGGATCAGAAGGATATCATTGCGAAGCTCAAAGAGGATTATGATATAACTGTGGACAGAAAATCCGTAAAGGCAAATCTCAACTGTCTGGTGGATTATGGCTATGACATTGAGTACACCGAGACTGAGCGAGAAAAGAAGGATGGCACAAAGGAGATACTCACGTCGAACTGGTATTACAACCACGAGTTTGACGATGCAGAGCTTCGAATGATGATAGACAGTATCCTGTTCTCCAAGACCATACCGGCTGGTCAGGCAAGTCAGCTCATAGACAAGATAGCAGGTCTGTCAAATATATATTTTACAAACAAGATGACGCATGTGAGCAGTCTTCCGGGTCTCGAGCACACCAGCAACAAGCAGACACTGTTCAACGTGGGAATGATAGACGATGCCATATCTGAGAAGAAGCAGATATCATTTGTTTACAATAATTATGGTGAGGACAAGAAGCTTCATCCGAGGCGGGAGGAGCCGTACGTAGTCAATCCGTATCAGATGGTGGCGAATGACGGAAAGTATTACCTCATCTGCAATTACGACAAGTATGACAATCTGTCGAATTACAGAGTGGATAAGATGACACAGGTCCAGATAGTTGACAGGCCTGTGAAGAACCGCACAGAGGTAAAGGGAATGGAGCATGGACTCAACCTTCCAAAGCATATGGCTGAGCATATCTATATGTTTGCCGATGAGCCGGTGACCATAGTGATGCGTGTCAGAAAGGCTGCCATATCGGATGTGGTGGATTGGTTTGGAAGAAACTTTGATGTGGTCGATGAAAATATAGCCAGACAGTACGAAGGCTTCAGGGAGACTGAGGATGATGTAACTTACGTTCGGCTTGTGTGCAGCCGTCAGGCGATGGCGCACTGGGCGATGCAGTATGGAACCTCGGTGGAGGTCATTTATCCCACAGAGCTCAGAGCCCAGATCGGTGAGGCTGTAAAGGAAATGAATAACAAATATAATAATTAAAGAGATGGCTGTCAGTATAATTCAAAAAACTGGCAGCTTTTTTATAAAAAAATCGCTTTTACTGCAAGAAAACACAGATTTTGATCGGAATATATATTAGAAACACACGGGGAGGTGAATGATATAGTAACTAGGAACAATTATATATCGAAGCTGAAACGGCATAATGAGAAAGCTCTGGAGTTTGTGGTTCAGGAATATGGCGGGCAGGTGAAAGCCGCTGTGTACAAGAATCTTTCGGGCATGCCGGAGGAAATTGAAGAGTGCATGGACGATGTGTTTCTGGATGTATGGAACAATATAGACAGATTTGACGAGAGCAAAGGCTCGTTCAGAAGCTGGATAACGGCAATTGCAAGATTCAGATCCATAGATTATCTGAGAAGATACAGCAGAAGATGTTCGGAGGAAGACATAGCAGACTATGAGAGCAAGCTTGCAAATGACAACCTGCTGGAGATACTCGATGAGGATATATCGGACAGCATGGAAAAGCTGCTGAGTGGTCTGTCGGATGAAGACAGGGACATCATTCTGAGGTACTACTGGGATGACCAGTGTGTAGATGAGATAGCGGAAGATTATGGGGTATCTTCATCATCTATCTACAGCAGAATGTCCAGAGCAAGAAGTCGATTGAAACAAGTATAAAGGCGGTGAATGATCATGAAAAACGGAAAAGACAGAAATGTATATGATGTTATGAACGATGTAAATGTGGACATTGAGACCATGGATATGTCGGATGAAGAGAAGGATGCCTGTGTGAAGAGGCTCAGGCACAAGGTGAAGGCGAGGAAAACCGGAAGAAATCATGGATGGAAGACGGCGGCAGCGGCAGTGGCGGCTGTTCTGATCCTGTCGGGAGGCGGACTGACATATGCGGCAGAGAACGGCTCGCTGGCATGGTTTTTTGACAGCCTGAGCAGGGAGACAGGAAGTGTTATTCCATCAAAATATGTGGACGAGAGCTACATAAATAACGAGTATAAGGGCAGTGTAAAGGTGATAACCGAGTCCGATGCAAAAGTAAGCTTTGATCTGAAGAAGGTAGCAGTGGATGGCGATCAGGTCAACATTGCGATGGTGATTACATACGATGACTTTGACACAGAAAAATATGAGAGCTTTGATACTCAGATGCAGATAATAGAAGGCGGTGCGAACATCGTCAGTGAATATGCGGGCAGCACGGCTCCTGGCGATGGAATCTCGCTCACGAACAAGCAGACAATGTCTGATATTGTATACAAGTTAAAAAAGAAAAATGCATACAAGGTGGGGGATGTAATCACCATGAGATGTAACAGCATTACCCTGTTCAACAAAAATAAATCAAGTGATGGCGCGGTCGCCTATGTAGCAGACGAGGTGGATGGCCCTTGGACCTTACAGTTTAAGGTTCAGGATGATATGCAGGGACATAGTGTGGATGTATCCGGCATAGATGGCATTGAAAAATGTACAATAAATACAAAGGGCATAACCATTGACATTGCTGAAAATGCGGCGGTCGATGATGAATCGCTGGAGAATATAATAATTGAGATGACAGACAATAAAAAATTAAAAGATGTAGTATATGGAATCGGCAAGACCGGTGATGGCGACGGCATACAGAGAATGGAGTTGAACTTCACTAAGCCGATAGATGTTTCACAGGTGAAAAATGTGTGGATAGATGGTAGAAAATGTAAAGTGAAATAAATAGAGCCCGGGTATTACAACAGAGACATTCTCTGGGGTAATACCCGGGCTTTAATATTCTGCGATATGTTATGAATCCTTGATCCTGAATTTGCCATTGCTCTTCACGCCGGACGATGATATGTCTGTATCGGAGTGGTGTTCAGTGTGCTCGACATGCACAGGCTTGATAGGCACCTGCATATCCTTCTCCTTAGGAAGGGAGAAGATAAATTCGCTTCCCTCGCCCTCCTCGGATGTGAGGGTGATCTGCTCGCCGTGAGCCTTGATGATCTCCTTGGTTATGGCCAGTCCCAGTCCGGTTCCGGTCTTGTCCTTGCCACGGCTTGGATCTGTCTTGTAGAATCTCTCAAATACCTTCTTCTGGGCATCCTTTGGAATTCCCACGCCTTCATCCTTGACGCTTGTATATATCTTGTTGTCTTTCTCAGTCACCTGAACCCTGATCTGCCTGCCCTCAGGAGTGAACTTTATGGCGTTGTCAACCAGATTGTATATAACCTGCTGTATCTTGGTCCTGTCGGCATATACCACGGTGTTGTCCGTGAGAAAGACGCTGTCCAGGAAAATTCCCCTGTCCTTGCACCTTTTCTCAAATGTGTTGATGGTCGGTGTGATGATATCCCTGATATCGAAGTTGGACTTGTCAAGCTGCAGGTCAAATGAGTCAAAGTTGTTCAGCTCCAGAAGTCCCTGTGTCAGCTTGGTCAGTCTCTGTGCCTCATTTAACACTATGCCGAGGTACTTCTCATGCTTTTCCAGTGGAATAGTGCCGTCCAGCATGGCCTCTATGTAACCCTTGATGGATGTGAGTGGCGATCTGAAGTCATGGGATATATTTGATATAAATGACTTCCTGTACTCATTTGAACGGCTCAGCTCATCTGCCATCTCCTCCATGTATCTCGCAAGTTCGCCGAATTCGTTCTTCGCGGTCACATTTACCCTGGCATTGAAGTTACCCTGGGCGTATGACTTGGACGTCTTGATGATCTCACGTATAGGCTTGAGCAGGCTGTTTGACATGAGCATAAGCGCGATCATGGCGATCAGCATGAGGATCAGGAATGGCACAAATGTCGTTGAAAGCATCCTGCTCTTTATATCCTGCTTGAATGTCATAGGTGATGTCAGGATGATAGTTCCCATGTAATTGTTCCACGAGTAGAGAGGCTGGCCGATCACCAGAGTGTCCTCCGAGAAATAGCCGCCAAATGTATCCTCGAAGCAGAATGATGCAAACAATTCATCCGGTTCCACATAATTCTTGAGGTTGTCATTTGTGCTGCTGTGTGAATCTGAATCCTTGGAAGACCCACCGGATTCACTGCTTCCTGAAGAGCTTCCCGACCTGAAAATAATGTTGCTGCGTTCATCGGTGAGCCAGATTCCCATGTCCAGGGTATCCGCCGCATGTTGAAGCTCCTTGTATAATTCCTTGCTGTCAATGGTTCCGTTGCTGTAATCAGTCATGGCGCCATCGGCAAGCATTGTGATCTCGTTCTTCATGGTGGATTTGCGCTCTGAGAGAACAGAATTCTGTGCTGTTGATATACTGTACACCATGAGCAGTGCAAATATGATCACAACCAGCACTACGAATCCGACCACGATCTTGTCAAATGCTGTTTTCTTCATTATGATCTCCATTCAAACTTGTAGCCTATGCCCCATACAGTGGCAATGCTCCAGTTATGATTGTTGTTCAGCTTCTCACGAAGTCTCTTGATATGTACATCCACGGTCCTCGTGTCGCCCACATACTCGTATCCCCACAGCTTGTCCAGAAGCTGCTCTCTGGTAAATACCTGATTTGGTCTGCTGGCGAGGAAGTAGAGGATCTCCAGCTCCTTTGGCGGCATCTCGAGATTGTGTCCCTCAAAGGTTACAGTGTAGTTGGAGATATTTACGACCAGCCCGTCATACTCCACAAATGTACCTACATGGTCCGCACTTGTGACATCGTAAGCTGCGCTCTGTGGCTGCTTCTGTGCACTCTCAGTCATGGCTGACCTTCTGAGAAGGGCGCCGACCCTTGCCACCAGCTCATTTGAGTCAAATGGCTTGACGATATAATCATCTGCACCGATCTTAAGCCCCAGCACCTTGTCAAATACCTCACCCTTGGCAGAGAGCATGATGATAGGCGTGTTCGAGGTCTTTCTTATCTCTGTACACACCTGGTAGCCGTCCATTCCCGGAAGCATGACATCCAGGAGAACCAGATCAGGCGAATATTCTTCAAATAACTGTAGAGCTTCCGTTCCGCTTGCGGCTATCTCGGTCTCATAACACTCTTTGTTGAGGTAGAGTGATATAAGCTCTGCGATGTTCTCGTCGTCGTCAACGATGAGAATATTATTTTTGCTCATATATATAAACCTCCCAGTAAATTTATAATAATATAGTTTGTAAAAAATCCGAAGGCGTACACCGATTTCATTGTTGAAGCATTATTTTAAAGTTCCACTATGGTGACTCCCGCATCACCCTCTCCGAATTCTCCGAGACGGAAGGACTTGACATGTGGCTGTGATTTCAGGAACTGATGTATTCCCTTTCGAAGAGCACCGGTGCCTTTTCCGTGGATGATGGTGACTCTGTGCAGATGTGCCATAAGGGCATCATCAAGGAATCTATCCACAAGTGATGTGGCTTCGTCGACCGTCATACCGAGTACATTTATCTCAGGCTTGATATTCATCATCCTGTTCATGCTCTTGCCACCTGTGACTGTGGCCTTCTGCGGCTTCTTCTTCTCGTGCTCAACCAACAGGAGATCTGTAGGTGGAAGAGATGCGCTTATTATGCCCATCTGGACCTTGAGCTTGCCCTTGGAGTCAGCCAGTGCGGTGATGGTTCCCTCAGAATCCATGCTGATGACATGTACTGTATCGCCAACCTTGAAGTCAGATGCCTTGTGGTCTGACTTCACTGTCTTGCGCTTCTCCTCGTTCATCTTGCCGAGGTCGTTGATCTTCGCGCGGAGCTTCTGTCTCTCGGCCTCCATCGCTTTTGCATCGGCCTTTGCCGGGTTAGTGGTCCATTTGTTGTATTTCCTGATGGCGGCATCGGCCTCAGCCTTCGCCTCCTCTATGATCTCGGATGCCTCCTGACGTGCCTTTGCCAGAATCTCGGCTTTCTTGTCGGAGAGCTCAGAGTCTTTCATCTGTGCACGCTCCTGAAGCTGCTTTGCATCCTCCTTGAGTCTTGCAATGTCGGCTTTGTCCTGTTCAATCTCCCTCTTGCTTCTCTCAAGATCCGCAATCAGGGTTTCAAAGTCAACTGTATCGCTGTCGATATTGGCCTTGGCGCTCTCGATGATGCTATCGTCGATTCCAAGCTTCTTCGCTATGGCGAAAGCATTTGACTTTCCAGGAATACCGATCATCAGTTTATATGTCGGCTGGAGTGTTGCCACGTCAAATTCGCAGCTTGCATTCTCGACACCCGGTGTGCTCATGGCAAATGTCTTGAGCTCACTGTAGTGTGTGGTCGCCATACATCTGACACCCATGTTGTTCAGATGTGACAGGATGGCGATGGCAAGTGCTGCACCCTCTATAGGGTCCGTACCGCCGCCCAGCTCGTCGAAGAGGACCAGACTGCCTGGAGTTACGTGATCCAGTATGTACACGATGTTGCTCATGTGGGATGAGAAGGTGGACAGATTCTGTTCTATACTCTGCTCATCTCCGATATCGGCAAATACGTCGTCAAATACATTCAGTCTTGAACCGTCAAGTGCCGGAATATGAAGTCCGGACTGTCCCATGAGTGAGAAGAGTCCCAGAGTCTTAAGTGATACCGTCTTACCACCGGTGTTAGGACCGGTCACGATGAGGAGGTTGTAGTCCTCACCCAGTTTGATGTCCACAGGTACGACGGTGTGCTTCTCCAGCAGCGGATGTCTTCCCTGCTTTATATCGACAATCCCATCGGTGTTGAATATCGGTTCGGTTCCCTTGTAGCTTCTTGCAAATGATGCCCTTGCGAATATAAAGTCCAGTTCTGCCAGAGTGTCGAAGTCGTATTTGATATATTCTATCTCAGCCGCTGTCTGGGCGGAGAGTGATTCAAGTATCTTCTCGATCTCGGCAAGCTCCTGATTGTCCAGCTCCTTCAGCTCGTTGTTCAGGTTCACGATGGCCATAGGTTCGATGAACACTGTGGCACCGGTTGACGACTGGTCGTGTATCATACCGGGAAAATGGTTCTTGTACTCGGCTTTGACCGGTATACAGTATCTGCCATTTCTCATGGTTACCAGGTTATCCTGGAACATGGTCTGCTTGCTGGTATCGCTGACAAGCTTTGCAAGCTGGTTGTGCAGCTTTTCATTTGTCAGGCGCTTGTTCCTTCTCACTGCCTTGAGACCTGATGAAGCGTCATCGGCGAATTCGTTTTCAGAAATTATGCATCTGTGGATCTCCCTGGAGAGATGCTCCAGTGGCATGAGCTCCAGAAATCTCGTGCGCAGGCTGTCCGGGCACGTGGTGCCATCCGGGTTCATGCTGAGCCCGAGCATCTTGTTGGAAGCTTTCTCTTCCTCGATCTGCTCTTGACTGCGCCTTCTCGTATCGGTCATGCTGGTGCCCTCGTTCTCGCCGTATCTCTTGGCGGTGGCTGCCAGGTCAAGCATGCTGGCCACATCAAGCAGCTCAGCGGTGGTGAGGATACCCTCGACCTCAAGTCTCTTTAGAGATGCCCCGATATCTTTAAGTCCTGCAAATGACAGATTGCCCTGGGTGTTCAGACGCCTTAAGGCATCCCTTGTCTCCTGCTGGAGCGTCTCGATCATGGCGAGATCCTTGCGGGGCTTTATGCGCTGACACTTCCTCTTCGCCATGGGTGATGAGGCAAATGTTGTCAGCATCTCAACTATTTTGTTGTATTCTATAACTCTTAATGTTCTTAGATTCATTTTCAGTGTTCCTTATTTGTTTTTAATGTCGTGTTCTATATTTTATGTATATAATATGTAGATTTTGAATCGGATAGGTACTAAACATGATAAGTGCATGAAAAGCATAATTAAATATACATAAAGTCTCTAATTCTACACATACATAATTGATTATACCCCTTATAATTATAGAGCGTCAACATATTGCAGGTGTAGAAATAGGCACATTTTCCCTGATTAATTCAGCGGCTGTGGTTGCGGGAGAAACACAAAGCTGATATTATAAAATACAGTTTGATCTGGGAAAAATAAAGCGATATATGACTTAAGACAAAGAGAGAGTTACGTATTACAAAAAGAAGAGGAGAAGACAGGTTATGAAAGAGTTATTGCAGTTTTTGTTGGGGATAGTATTGATGATAGCAGGCGGTGTGATGTTTCTTAAGAATGTCGTCGTGTCCGACTGGGGACTTTTAAGTTCACTGTTTCGTATAGGTGGTGGTGTGAATATTGGAGGAATCTTTATTGTACTGTTGGTCATCGCATTTATCGCACTTCTGGTTAAGCCGAACATGGGAACAGGACTTGTGTTCACAGGACTTTGTATAGCATTCTTTGTATGCATCATAATCTCACTGAATGTTTCACTGAGATATATGTCAGGACTTGAGCTTACACTTATTCTTGGAACACTGTGCGTTGGAATCGCATTTGTCATCAAGGGGCTGTTTGGAGTGAGAAAGCTTGACAGGGAAGAATCACGGAAGAATGGGAAGGCTGCTTCAGATAAGCTTCATGAGTATGATAAGATGTGATGTGGGGGAATATAGTAATATAGGCGGTTGTGGAAATGTTCAGTAAATACTGGATTTTCACAACCGCCTATTGTATTCTTATATATGATTAAAATTAAAGCATACAATAATAATTAAGCATAGAAAGAGGAAAGAAAAATGGTATTTATAACAGATTTCAATGAAGGCGACATGATATCAAATGTCTATCTCTGCAAGAACAAGCAGACAGGAACTACAAAATCCGGAAAGACATACTACAACCTGGAACTTGTGGATAAGACAGGAAGTATAGCCGGAAAGGTCTGGGAGCTGAGCAATGCGATAGGACACTTTGAGTCAAAGAACTTTATCAAGGTGGATGGTCAGGTCACATCATTTAACAATGAGCTTCAGCTCAATATCAAGAAGATTCGTATTGCAGATGAGGGAGAATACTCAGAGGCTGATTATATGCCGTGTACCAAGAAAGATATAGAGCAGATGTACAAGGATCTTATGGCTCTCGTGGAATCACTCGACAAGGATTATTACAAGGTGCTTCTGAAGAAATTCTTCGCCGAGGATCCTGCATTTGTCAAGGAATTCAAGAATCATTCAGCGGCAAAATCTATACACCATGGATACATAGGAGGCCTCTTGGAGCACTCACTGGCAGTTGCCAAGATGTGTGACTACTACACCACATATTATCCGGTGCTCAACAGGGATCTGCTGATCACAGCGGCACTTCTCCACGACATTGGCAAGGTCTACGAGATCTCCAAGTTCCCTGAGAACGACTACACAGACGCAGGTCAGCTTCTGGGACACATAGTCATGGGAACGATGATGATACGCGATAAGATCAATACCATAGACAATTTCCCTGCAAAGGCGGCAAATGAGCTGGAGCACTGCATACTGGCTCACCACGGGGAGCTTGAGTACGGCTCACCAAAGAAGCCGGCACTCATCGAGGCTCTGGCACTGTCCATGGCGGACAACACAGACGCCAAGATCCAGACATTTATCCAGGAGCTGGATGCGGCAAAGGACAACAATGGCTGGCTGGGCTTCAACAGAGCATTGCAGTCTAATATAAGGAAGACGTCGGATAATTAATAACGGCAATAGGAAGAGAGATAGTATATGTCAGATATTAGGAACAATAGGAGACCTAAGAACAATAGACGAGTAAATGGTATGCAGAGAAAAAATACCATGGAGGCAGTGAATAATGCCAGTTCAGTTGTTAGAACATCCGGAACGGATGCGGCAAATACTGGTGAAGTCACGCTCGTCAAGAATGAGGATTACCAAGTGCTCATCGAGGACATGGGCAATGACGGAGAGGGCATTGGACACGTTCAGGGCATGACTGTATTTGTCAAGGATGCCGTGGTGGGCGATCTGGCGGAGGTAAAGATCGTCAAGGTGAAGAAGAACATAGCCTACGGAAGATTGATGAAGCTCATCACACCATCGCCATACCGCGTGGAGCCGGTGTGCGACAAGGCGAAACGATGCGGCGGATGCACCATGCAGCAGGTTTCCTATGAGCAGCAGCTCGAATACAAGTGGAACAAGGTGAAGAACTGTCTGCAGAGAATCGGCAAGATGGAGAACGTGGAAGCCATCATGGAAAAGCCAGCCTACGGCATGAACAATCCATTCCACTACAGGAATAAGGCCCAATTCCCTGTCGGCAGAGACAAGAATGGCAATGTTGTCATCGGATTCTACGCTGGAAGAAGCCACGACATCATAGACACAGAGAGCTGTGCCATCGGTGCGCCAGTGAATGACAAAATAGTTGCTATTGTCAGAAGCTTCATTGAGGACAATCACATATCGACCTACGACGAGGAGACTGGAAGAGGTCTGGTCAGACATATCCTTATCAGAGTTGGATTTACCACCAAGGAGATCATGGTGTGTCTGGTGACAAATGGCAACAAGCTTCCGCACAGTGAGATTTTGATAGATGAACTGGTTAAGATAGACGGCATGACATCCATTTGCCTGAATGTCAACATGGAGAATACGAACCGTATACTCGGTGATAAGTGCATAACCCTCTGGGGACAGTCATACATCACGGACTATATCGGTGACATCAAATATCAGATATCCCCATTGTCCTTCTATCAGGTAAATCCTGTCCAGACAAATGTCCTGTACAACAAGGCTTTGGAGTATGCGGATCTGTCAGGCGACGAGACTGTGTGGGATATGTACTGCGGAATAGGAACCATATCCTTGTTCCTCGCACAGAAGGCAAAGAAGGTATACGGAGTGGAGATCGTTCCACAGGCTATAGATGATGCAAGACACAACGCCGAGATCAACGGGATCACAAATGCCGAGTTCTTTGTCGGCAAGGCAGAGGAAGTCGTTACAGATATATATAAGAAAGGTGGCGACGGCTCCCACGCGGACGTCGTGGTCGTAGACCCACCACGAAAGGGCTGTGATCAGGTTCTTCTGGATACTCTGGTCCATATGGCGCCGGAACGTATCGTCTACGTGAGCTGCGACCCGGCAACCCTGGCTAGGGATGTGAAAATACTTCAGGAGAAGGGGTATGTGGCGAAGAAGGTGGCGGTCGTGGATCAGTTTTGCCATAGCGGGCATGTGGAGACGGTCGTACTTCTTTCCCACAAAAAACCAGACAGCGTAATCAATGTAAAAGTGGAGTTTGGCGAGGGTGAGGGCAAAATTCCTCTTGATAATATCGAAAAAAGAGCAGAAAGCTACAAGCCAAAAGAGCGAGTAACCTACAAGATGATTAAGGAGTACATAGAAGAAAAATACGGCTTCAAAGTACATACCGCATATATCGCAGAAGTAAAACGAGATTTAGGGTTGCCGATGTATGATGCTCCTAATGCGGTAGAGGAATTGAAACAACCGAGGAAACACCCAACACCAGAAAAGGTAGAAGCGATAAAAGATGCCTTGAAACATTTTGAAATTATCTAATCGTACAGGCGTATCATTAGAAATAGTGGTACGCCTATTTTTTGCCCTGATTTGCAGATTTGTCCTTTCCTTTGCTTACAGATATAATTAAGTCAAGAAAGGACGGTGACAATTATGAGAGATAAAACCTATCACGCATATTTGGATAGCCACGAACGGCAGATAGTTATACATAGCCTTGTGGAGCTGAAAAATCAGCTCATACAGCAGGGCAGATATACAGACTGTGTTGACGAGCTAATATTCAAAGTCGCCAACGCTCCTGTTAAGAGAATGAAAATTGAATATGTCTAAGGCACATTACACCGAGCCGCTTATTCTTATTGATTTTTAAGAGTAAGCGGCTTTTTTGCGTTCTCTGATATGGTTACATAGCCGCCTTGACAAAGCGGCTAAATAAATGCGAAAGGAGGACGCACCTATGTCAAATTGCAAAGTGATTGCTCTGACTAATCAGAAAGGCGGTGTCGGAAAGACAACCACGGCGGTCAATCTGGGCGTAGGTCTGGCAAAGCAGGGCAAGAAAGTTTTGCTCATTGATGCCGATGCACAGGCTAATCTCACAATGGCTCTGGGCTACAACAGACCAGACGATATTCCTGTCACACTCTCCACCATAATGCAGAACATCATAGACGATAAATCTTTTGATGCTTCTGGAGGTATCCTGCACCACAGCGAGGACGTTGACCTGCTCCCGTCCAACATTGAGCTGTCAGGCTTTGAGGTCAGGCTTATCAATGCGATGAGCCGTGAGAGTGTTCTGAAAACCTATGTGAATGAGGTCAGGAAGAATTACGACTATGTGCTTATCGACTGTATGCCCTCTCTCGGAATGATAACTATCAATGCTCTAGCGGCGGCTGACAGCGTGATTATTCCCACACAGCCCCACTATCTTTCTGCCAAAGGTTTAGAGCTTTTGCTTCGCTCGGTGTCAATGGTCAAGCGGCAAATCAACCCCAAGCTGCGGATAGACGGTATCCTTATGACAATGGTAATGCCACGCACCAACATTTCTAAGGAGATTACCGCAACCGTTAAGAGTGCTTACGGGCAGAGGATTAAGGTATTTGATACGGAAATCCCTCATTCTATCCGTGCGGTGGAAGCTACCGCAGAGGGCAAGAGCATTTTTGCCTATGACAAAAGCGGTAAGGTAGCCGCAGCTTATGAACAGTTTGGAAAGGAGGTGGCAGATATTGGCGAGAAGCAGAGAAAGCAAAATCGAGCTGACTGCATACGATGACCTTTTCCAGACGGACGAGAGCCGTGAGGAAGCAAAGCTAAGTAAAATCAGGGATATACCGATTGCAGAGATTGACGAGTTTCCAGACCACCCATTTAAGGTTTTGATGGACGAGGATATGGAACAGCTTGTCGATAGTATCAAGCGAAATGGTATTATGACCCCTGCTACCGTGCGGGTCAAAGAGGACGGACGGTATGAGCTTATTAGCGGTCACAGGCGTAAAAAGGCTTGTGAGCTTGCAGGGCTTAACACGCTTAAATGCGAGGTTAAGGAGCTGACCCGTGATGAAGCCATTATTATAATGGTGGAAAGCAACTTGCAGAGGTCAACGATTTTACCGAGTGAGAAAGCCTTTGCTTATAAGATGCGGCTTGAAGCTATGAAGCGGCAAGCAGGCAGACCGCCGAAAGAAAATGCGTCGCCAATGGCGACTAATTTCTCAAAAGGCAGGTCGGACGAGGAATTAGGCGAACTTGTCGGAGAAAGTAAAGACCAAATCCGTCGTTTTATCCGATTGACCGAGCTTGTTCCTGAAATCCTGCAAATGGTGGACGACAGGCAGATTGCTTTTCGCCCTGCGGTGGAAATCTCCTATCTGTCCGAGGAACAGCAATACACCCTGCTTGAAGCGATACAGTACAACGATGCTACCCCGTCACTTGCACAGGCTATCAAAATGAAAAAGTTTATGCAGGACGGAAAGCTGACGGACGAGGTTATCCAGAGCGTTATGGAGGAAGAAAAGCCGAACCAAAAAGAAAAGCCTGCCTTCCGTGATGAAAGGATAACCAAGCTCATTCCAAAGAATGTCCCTAGAGGGCAGGAAACAGATTTTGTTGTTAAGGCGTTGGAGTTTTACAACCGCCACCTGCAACGAAGCAAGGCTCACGAAAGGTAAGCCACACACCGAGGGAGGGGTCTGTCTATGCGGAGGATAGCCATTTTTTCGGCTTCCCCCTCTCCACACCTCACCCCCTTAACTACTACCAAAACTATCCGAAAAAAGAAAAACTATAAGCTGTCCGATACAGGGCAGCTTTTTCGGTTAGTAAGGGAAATTTTCAATATCAACATTATCAGGAGGTAAGCGATGAAAATTCGCGGATTATTCAAAAAGGCTGCGGCTACTCTTATGGCTGCGGTCACGGCATTGTCGATTTTGCCTGCAACGACGGCGTTTGCAGCGGGTGACATCGGTACGATTTCCTTTAGCCACACCTACGACAGCAGCGGCAATGCTATGAGATACAATTCGAGTGCAACCTTTGACGGTCATACCGCAGGCGGCACGGGAAACTATAAGTACCGTATGTTTGTGGACGGAGAAAACGCCTTTTGTATTCAGCCGGGTGTACCGCTGAAAACAGGCAACACCTTGAAACAGGCATCTTCGGACACTTGGAACGCCCTTTCTGCCAATCAGAAAAAGGCAGTCGGGCTTGCCCTGCTCTACGGGTATCAGGGCAACCGCAGTAACCTTACAGGAAGCGATGATGAGAAGTGGGTTGCGACACAGACCCTTGTATGGGAGTTTGTCACGGGCTGCCGTGAAGCTACAGGCCCATTTAGCAAGACAAACGACAAGGTTTACAGCCTGCATTTTGGCTCTAACTATGCTAACAGCGGAGCAAAGGCGGCATACGACCAGATTGTTTCGCTGATGAGTGGGCATCATACTATTCCGAGCTTTATGTCGGGCAGTAAAAACGGCATCACAAAGGAGCTTGCCTATAAGGATGGCAAATATACGCTGACCTTTACGGACAGCAACGGTGTTCTTTCCGATTATGCCTTTTCAAGCTCTGACAGTAAGGTAAGCGTGTCGAAATCTGGCAACAAGCTGACTATCAGCTCTGCTAAAGCCTTTGACGGTACGGTACGCATTACCGCAACAAGAAACAATGTGCCGACAGTCAGCAGTAGTGCAAAGCTGATTGCATACGGCGACCCGAACTTGCAGGACTTGGTAACAGGCGTTGAAAATGCCGATACCGTAGCCGCTTATATCAATGTGGAAACCCCGACAGGCACGATTGCCCTGAAAAAGACTTCCGAGGACGGTGTTGTAGAAGGTATCCAGTTTACCATTAAGGGCAAGGACTTTAATCAGACGGTCAAGACCGACAAGAACGGCAATATTACCGTAGCAGGTTTAGTGCCTGACACCTACACCATTACGGAACAGGCGATTGATAAATATGAGCCGCAGCAGACCCAGACCGTTACCCTTATCGGCGGCAAGACCACAACCGTCACTTTCAGTAATGTTTTAAAGCGTGGAAGCCTTGAAGTGGTTAAAACTTCCGAGGATAATCTGGTTGAGGGCGTGAAATTCCACCTTTACGGCACTTCCCTTAGCGGTTATCCCGTTGATGAATATGCCGTAACCAATGCAAAGGGCGTTGCAAAGTTTGAAAATGTCCTTATCAGCGGCAACACTCCTTACACCTTAGAAGAAGTCGATACCGCAATCCGCTATGTCGTTCCTGCTTCCCAGACCGCACCGATTGAATGGAACAAGGTCACAAACCGCAGCTTCCACAACATTCTCAAAAAATTCAATGTGACGGTCACAAAGACCGATGCGGAAACAGGCAAGCCGCAGGGCGACGCTTCCCTTGCAGGTGCGGTGTATGGCATTTACAAGGGCGAAGAACTCATTGACACTTATACTACCGATGCAAACGGTCAGTTTACGACCAAGTATTATATTTGTGACAATGACTGGACTATCCGAGAAATCAGCCCGTCCGAGGGTTATCTGCTCGACACCACTATTCATAAGGTCGGTGCAGAGCCAGAGCTTTATACCGTAGAGCTGAACAGCACGGAAAACGCCGTGAATGAACAGGTCATTAAGGGTAACATTTCCATTATCAAACACACTGACAACGGCGAAACACAGATTGAAACACCCGAAGAAGGGGCTGTTTTTGAGGTTTATCTGAAAGCCGCAGGCAGCTATGAAGCGGCAAAGGAAACTGAGCGTGATATGCTCACCTGCGATGAAAACGGCTTTGCCCAGAGTAAGGATATGCCATACGGCATTTATACCGTGAAGCAGACCTCTGGTTGGGAGGGTCGAGAGCTGATGAAGCCTTTCGATGTATTTATCAATCAGGACGGTCAGACTTACCGCTACCTTATCAACAACGCAAACTTTGAGAGCTATATCAAGATTGTCAAGAAAGATGCAGAAACGGGAAAGACAATCCCGTATGCAGGGGCAGGCTTCCAGATTTATGACCCAAGCGGCAGCCTTGTATCTATGACTTTCACTTATCCAGAAGTGACAACGATTGATACTTTCTACACCACCGCAGACGGCGACCTTATCACACCGCAGACTTTGGAATACGGCAAGGGCTATTCTCTGGTTGAGGTGCAAGCCCCTTACGGCTATGTACTGAACTCCGAGCCTGTCTATTTTGATGTAATGCAGGAGAACTCCGAGGAAGAAAGCGGCATTACCGTTATTGAAGTGGTACGCTCCAATATGGCACAGAAAGGCACAATTACCGTAACCAAATCTGGCGAAATGTTCAGCACCGTTGCAGGCGACAAGGGCTTGTATCAGCCTATCTTCTCTGTCGGCAATCTGGAGGGTGCGGTCTATGAGATTCGTGCTGCCGAGGATATTTATACTCTGGACGGAACGCTTAGAGCTTCTAAGGGCGAGGTTGTGGATACTGTTACCACAGGCAAGGACGGTACGGCAAAATCCAAAGAACTGTATCTCGGAAAATACGAAGTTAAAGAAGTTACAGCTCCGTTCGGTATGGTGTTGAATGAGGAAATCCACGCCGTCGAGCTTGTGTATGCAGGTCAGGAAATCGCCGTAACGGAAACTGCCACAGGTTTTGTGAACGAGCGTCAGCGTGTGGAAATCGACCTTGTGAAAGCCCTTGAAATTGACAAGGATTACGGCGTGGGCGAAAACGGCGAGCTTGCCGATGTAACCTTTGGCTTGTATGCCGCTGAGGAACTGACTGCCGCAGACGGAAAGACTATCCCTGCTGACGGTTTGATTGAGGTCATCTTCCTTAATGAGAACGGTCACGGCAAGGCAATCAGCGACCTGCCGATTGGCAACTACTATGTGCAGGAAATCAAGACAAATGCAGCTTATCTTACGAGCGATACTAAATATCCCGTAAACTTTGAGTATGCAGGTCAGGAAACCGCTACTGTCCACATCACGGCAAACGAGGACAACGCCATTGAAAACAAGCTGATTTACGGCTCTGTAAGCGGTAAAAAGTCTGACGAGGACGGAAAGGCTCTTGGCGGTGCTGTTATCGGTATCTTTAAGGTGGGTACAACCGAGTTTACAAAGGAAAATGCGATTAAGACTACCACATCGGCGGATGACGGTAGTTTTTCTTTTGCAAAAGTACCGTATGGAACTTGGGTAATCCGTGAAATCGAAAGCCCGAAAGGGTTTGTACTCTCCGAAGAAGAAATCCCTGTTACTATCGGAAAGGTTGACGAGGTTGTGGAAATCGAGCTTGTCAACTTCTATATCACAGGCAAAATTGAGCTGACAAAGGTGGACGAGGATTATCCTGAAAACAAGCTGACGGGTGCGGTCTTTGAGGTCTATGCCGATAAGAACGGCGACGGAAAGCTCGACAAGGACGATGAGCTGCTCGGAACAATGGGCGAAGTGGAAAAAGGTGTTTACCAGATGGGCGACTTAAGATACGGCAAATACCTTGTCCGTGAAAAGACAGCCCCAGAGGGCTTTATGCTTGACGAAGGCGTGTATGGCGTATCCATTGAGGAAAACGGCAAGACCTATGCCGTAGAGAACAAGGCAGGCGTTGGCTTTATCAACACCGCACAGAAAGGCTCTCTGAAAATCGTTAAGACTTCCTCTAATGGAAAACTGGAGGGCTTCTCTTTTAGAGTAACAGGTACGGACTATGACCAGACCTTTAAGACTGACAAAAACGGCGAAATCTTCATTGATGGCTTGCGTATTGGCGAGTACACCGTTTCTGAGGTCAGCGACAATGCTTCCGCAGGCTATATTCTCCCTGCCGACAAGCAGGCAACGGTTAAGGTCGGAGCAACCACGATTGTTCAGATGCACAACGAGCTTCGCGACACACCGAAAACAGGCGATGACTTCAATCCTGCCTTGTGGGTAAGCCTTGCGGCGGTATCCCTTATCAGTGCAGGCGTTCTCGGCGTTGTTGGCTTTAAGGGTAGAAAAAAGAAGAAGGAGGACTAAGGAATGGACGCAAAGACTATCATTGCCATCGTGCTTGTTGTCTTTATCGGTGGTGCGGCACTCTGGCTCAATATCCGTCACAGAAAGAATAAGTGACCCATAAAATTCGGGAACGGGGGCGGCTGAAATATGCCGCTCTCTTTCCATATATGGAGGTATCCAATGCGGAACTTAAAGACCGTTGAAAAGAAAGTCAGGGCTATTCTGGAAAAGAACGAAGATGCCCGAAATGACGATATGGTGCTGTACCTTGCCCTTTGTAATGTGTGCCTGAAAGATGCGGGGGCAATCCCCCTTGCGGAGATAATGACACAGTATAAGTATCTCGGTCTGCCGAGCTTTGAAAGTGTCAGTAGGACACGCCGTAAATTGCAGGCGAAGCACCCAGAACTGTCAGGCAACGCCCGTATGCAGCGGCTTCGGGCAACAGGCGAAAAGGCATATCGGAAGTATGCCAAAGAATGAGAGGTGTCTATGGACGAAGAAAAACGCTCCAATGGGGGCTATGAAATCATAGAGAGCTGTACTATCGGGAGTAACGAGCTTGTCATCGGTCATAACCCCAATGCTCCTAACCCTTATGTGTGTTGGTATTGTAAGGGCGGCAATAACTATTTCTGGGGCTACTACTGCAATGATATTTCTGCCGCACGGGAGAAACTGAATGAACGGTATCAGACGGAGTGCCGTATGCCGTACAATCAGGCTTCCCCGAAGCAGAAAAACGGTGATGACCGTGAGCGATAACCAAAAGAAATATGACTGTACGACCTGTCCTTATCCCCGATATAAGGACGGGTCAATTATTTTCTGCGATGTCTGTATCCGTAAGATTTTAGATGAGCAGAAAGCGAAAAAAGAACGAAAGGAGCAGCCGAATGAGTGAAGAAAAAAGAATGCTCGGTAATTATGAAGTGACCCAGAGCATCTATGTTGGGGATAAAGAGGTTGTGCTTGCCGTGGATAAAAAGGAACAGTATCCCTTTTTAGTCTGCTACTGCGACTACCACAATCCGCTGTCAGCAGCGTGGGCAACTGAGGGCGTTGCTTCCGATGATTATCTGGAAGCAATGGAGATTTTCACGGAACGGGTACAATCTCAGATTGACCGCACCAGAGCCGAGCTGTCAAAGTTTCCTTTTGATAAAGCCGTGTTCACAAAGGAGCATTGTATTTCTGACGACCATAAAAGCAATATCGTCGGCAAGGTTGTCGTTCTCAATGCCGAGACGAAGCGGTATGAATATCAGCACCCTGCCTATCAGCTTATCTTGACAGAGGGCGGCAGCGGTGCAACAGGCGGCAGAGGTCAGGCGGTGTTTGGCACTTGCCTTGCCACGGGAGAAAGAGCCAGATGGGAAAGGTACGATGTGCTTGGGGAAATCAAGCCCGAATGTATGCCCGATTGGGCAAAAGAAGCCCTTGCCAAAGTCAAGGAGCAGCAAAAAACTGAAAAGGCGAAAAAGCCGAACAGTCGGGAGGAACGCTGATATGGAGATACGGGCTTTAACCCCTGCCGAACTGAAATACACTTATGCTCAGAGTATGCAGCTTCAAGGGCAGACAGGTAATATCGGACATCTGCGTGGCGATTTTGCTTCCTCTGGGTACGGATTTTATACCACTTGGTTTGACACCAGACCCCAATGGAAAACGGACGAGTTTAAGGCAGGGCTTGACGAGGTTATCAATTCGCTCCGTGAGGATAAAGGGCTGTTGCACAACCGCTATGATATGGGTGCGTTTGCAAGGCGTTTCCACGAAAGTTCTTTTATGGGGAGCTACTGTACCGAGTATGGCTTCCGTATGGATACGGAGAAACACGCTTTTCTGTTCCGATGCAATCCTACAAAGGGCGATTACAACTTTTACTGCTTCTGCTATGTAAAGGAATGGCTTGACCGCCATATTTCCAAAGCGGAACAGGGCATCCGATTTATTGACCCGAACTACAAAGAGCTGTTCCGTATTCCTGATGGCGGCAAAATCATCATCACAACATCGTGGGGCGAAAAATCGGAACATTCCTGCCGCTTTATTGATGAGTACCACACGGAGGTCGGAAACTACCTTTACCATATCTGCGAGTTTGCAGAGCGTATGGCGAAAAACGGGGCAACCTATGAGCCGAAGCCCGCAGAGCCGCAGGCTGCGGTCAAAGCTCCGAAGCACAAGGATTTAGAACGATAGGAGGACTGACAAATGGCAGTAAACCAGAAAGCAGTCAAGGTCTTAAACAAGATTTTGGACGCAGGATTTACCGATGAAAAAGCTATTGCCGCTATGACAATGGACGATATTCTTGCTATGCAGGGCATTACAGTTGCGGATATTTCCCTTATCAATGACCTGCAAAAGAGTATCAAGGCAAACAAGGTCATTTCCTTTCTTGGCGGTGATGCCAATGAATGACCCAAAATAAATCTATAAGGAGGTGGAAACACAATGGCTGCGAAGTATCAGCTAATCACAGAGCTGTATCGGCGTACAGGCATTGCGGTTGCGAAAAATCCGCAGGCGTGGCAGAACTTTTTAGCTGCCGCCTGCCGCAACTATAAATGCCGCTTTGACGAACAGCTCTTAATCTATGCCCAACGCCCTGATGCCGTTGCCGTGGCACAGCTTGAAACTTGGAACAAACAGTTTCGGCGGTGGGTCAATAAGGACAGCAAAGGTATAGCGGTCTTTGACCCGAAAGGTCGCAGGAACACGCTGAAATATTACTTTGATGTGTCAGATACGCACGAAGGGTATTATGGCAGCCGCCCCGTTCCGATATGGCAGATGAATGAGCGATACGAGCAGGCTGTTATGGAAAGGCTCTCGGACAGGTTTGGAGAGATGGAAGGCTCTGACCTTGCTTCTGTCTTAATGGAAACGGCAAAGAACGCTGTCGAGGATAATTTACAGGACTATCTTTCACAGCTAAAAGACTGCACAAAGGACAGCTTCTTGGAAGAACTGGACGATTATAATGTAGAAGTTATCTATAAGCGGCTGGCAGCAAACAGCGTTGCTTTTATGCTGATCAGCCGCTGCGGTCTGGACACGGACGGTTTTTTTGACCGTGAGGATTTTCAGGAGATTGTCAATTTCAACACCCCTGCCACTATTAACGCCCTCGGTATTGCAACAAGCGATATTGCGGAAATGACACTCAGGGAAATCTCCCTGACTATCCGAGATGTGCAAATGGCAGAGAAAACCCAAAATCGCACCTTTGCACAGAAACCGCAGGCTCGGTATGATATAGGCAGAGAACAACCCGAAAGGAGCAAATACAATGAACGAAATCACTTACACCAGACAGGGCGATTATCTTATTCCCGACCTGACATTAGCGACAGAGCCAGAGCTTCCGCTTGGCAGATACGCTTTGATGCACAGGGATTATCTGGAGCAGCACAAGAGAGTGACCTACCTCAACCTGCTGACAACGGGCAGGCTGAACGAACATCTGCACCAGACAGAACAGACGGCACTACAACGGTTGGAGCTTCTGACGAAGCAGCTACAAGCCGAACAGGGCGTGACCGAGGAACTGAAAGCGAAAGCCCCGATGCAGTGGGTCGGACTGATGAACAATATTCGCAGTCAGGCGGAGGAAGTGATACTGACCGAGCTGATTTACAATTAGACAGGTCATACCCCGCCGAGGAAAGCATCGCCAATGAAACAGAGGTCAGGGCTAATCTCCCTACCGTAGAGGAACAGATTGAAATGATAGCTGAAGCAGAGGACGAAAAATCCTCTGCTTTTGCTATTTCTCAGGAGAATATTGACTCTGTTCTTTTATTAGGAAGCGGTTTTCAAAACGGCAAGTACCGCATTTACCGTCAATTCCAGAAACAAGAGGACAACAAAAATAATATCGCTTTTCTCAAAAATGAGTATGGTATCGGCGGCGGTACGCACTACTTCCCAGACGGAACGCAAGGCGGTCAGTCCCACGATGGCAAAGGTATCCACATTGAAAAGCATGGCTCATACACCAATCCAGACCTTATCCTCTCTTGGAGTAAGATGGAAAAGCGGCTGCGTGAGCTGATAAAGAATAACCGCTATCTGAATGAAAAAGAGAAAGACCACTATCCCGAATATCTAAAGAGCGTGGAAGCTCCGCAGTATGAAATCGACACGCAGGAGAAAGTGAACAGGCAGAGATTTATTGATGCCCACCGTGACCTGCCCCCTGCTGATAAACGGGATACGCTCTCTTTGCGGCTGTCCGATTTTATCCGTGACTTGGACGGTTACGAAAAAAGTCTGCTTGAAAATGTAAACAGAAACGACCTTGCCGATGTGACCACTGAGCAGATGGAACAGCATTTATCTGACCCTGCCACCGTTCAGCAGCTCATTGACTTTCTTGCTCTGGTACAGGGTAAGACTTCTGATGTTTACAGCCGCAGCAATGCGTGGCGTTTTTCGCAGGAGCTTCTGGAGCTATATCCGCTTCGCTATCTCTACCATGAGGACGATGTGGTATATATCGGTGCGGATAAATACGAGGTTGTGGCATTCGATGAAAATGCCGTTTCTCTGCGTAATCCAGAGTTTCCCCTGTTCGGCAAGGAACTTAGTCGGGCAGACTTTGAGGAAAAGCTAAAGGAAAACCCTGCCAACGACCACTTAAAGGTCGTTGTGACCGAGAAACAGAAAACGGAAATACCGCCTGAACAAAAGCCAGACGGCATCCAGTTTTCTATCGGATTTTCGGAACACCCTGCCTTTTATGACAGGCAGTTTAATGACCGCTACACCGATTTGAGCTTTGCCCTTGGTAATTATCTGCTCGGCGTTCTGGACGAAAAGCAGCACCGTGAGCGTGAGGGCGATGATAATGTCGGTTGGTATCACAAGACTGATTTTGATATAACCGTTACTATTGGCGGCGAGGACTTCCACTATGATGGACGGTTTGATATTGGCGACGGCGAGGGCGATTTAATTGCCCATATCAAGAACTTTTATGAATATTCCCTTTCCCCAGACTGCCCGTTTATCCCTGAGTGGAAAAGGCAGGGCGAGGACTATTACCGTGAGAAGATGGAAAGTCTGCGTTGGGGGCGTGATGTGTTTATCCCGTATCTGGAGCAGCACAAAGACCTGACCCCAGAGGACAGAAAGCTCTTTGACGAGATAATGTCCTTTGAAAAGGAATGGTTTGTCCTTGCCGAGGAAAAACCGTCTGCGGTTGATGAAATGATTGCTTATGCAGAAAGGGCAGCCGCAGAAAGTGAAACCGAGCTGCCAGAAGAACGCTTTGAGGTCGTTATGACTTCCGATGCGTTCCCAGACCCCGAAGATGCTTATGCTATCTGGGATAATATCCGAGAGGAATACTATGCTGACAGCTACGGCAAGATACTGACCTATCCTACTGAGGAAGAAGCCGAAACTGGACTTACGGCAGTCAGAAAAGAGGTTGCCGACAAGGAAGCCGAGGAATGGCTTTATGTGGAACGGGCAAAGCATGGCTTAGAGCCTGCCGAGCAGGATAATTCTGACCTTATCGGTAAAGAAATCGTTATAGACAACCGCCGCTATCTCATTGAAAGCGTTGGGAAAGTCAGCGGCGATGTGTCAATGCGTGACATCACTTTTAAGGACAGCGTAGGTTTCCCTATCAACCGTGTGGAGAAAATCGGCTATATCCGAAGTCTTTTGGAGCAGGAACAGCCAGAGCTACCGCCCGAAGAAAAAGCTGAGAGGTCTGCCGTTCCCTCTGCTTTACGACACAACTACCACATTACCGAGGATACTTTAGGCGTTGGCGGTGCAAAAGAAAAGTTCCGAAACAATATGGCGGCAATCAACCTTTTGCACGAATTGGAGCTTGAAAACCGCCTTGCCACGCCCGAAGAACAGGAAACCCTTTCAAAATATGTTGGTTGGGGCGGTCTGTCAATGGCTTTTGACGAGAATAACGCAGCGTGGGCAAACGAGTTTCAGGAGCTTTACGCAAGCCTGTCGCCAGAGGAATACCGTGCGGCGATGGAGTCCACCCTGACAGCGTTTTATACGCCGCCCGTTGTGATTAAGGGAATGTATGAAGCCATTGCCCGTCTGGGATTTTCTGAGGGCAGCATTTTAGAGCCGTCTTGCGGTACAGGAAATTTCTTTGGTCTGCTTCCCGACAGTATGGCAGGCAGCAAGCTCCACGGCGTGGAAATTGACGAACTCACAGGCAGGATTGCAAAGCAACTCTATCAGAAAGCGAACATCGCCGTACAGGGCTTTGAGGAAACGAAGCTGCCAGACGACCACTTTGATGTGGTTATCGGCAATGTGCCGTTTGGAGATTTTAAGGTAAATGACAGCCGTTACAACGCCCAGAAGTTTCTCATTCACGACTATTTCTTTGCAAAGGCTCTGGATAAGGTACGCACAGGCGGCGTGGTGGCGTTCATTACCTCAAAGGGTACAATGGACAAAGCAAGCCCAGAGGTGCGGAAGTATATCGCCCAGAGAGCCGAGCTACTCGGAGCAATCAGGCTTCCCGATAACACTTTCCGAGCAAACGCAGGCACGGAGGTCACAAGTGATATTCTCTTTTTGCAGAAGCGTGACCGCATTACGGATATAGAGCCTGACTGGGTACACTTCGACATCGATGAGAACGGCATCACAATGAACAGCTATTTTGTGCAGCACCCAGAGATGATTTTGGGTGAGATGAAAATGGAAAGCACCCGCTTTGGAATGGATAGTGCCTGCAAAGCATATCAGGATATTCCTTTGTCAGAACTGTTGCACAACGCTGTCCAGAACATTCAGGGAGAAATCCCAGAGTATGTGGGTGAGATTGACGAAATCTCCGATGAGCAGGACGAGGTTATCCCTGCTGACCCGAATGTGCGGAACTTCTCCTATACTCTGGTAAACGGTCAGATTTACTTCCGAGAGAATGACCGCATGACCCCCGCCACGCTGTCCATGACGGCGGCAAACCGTATCAAAGGGCTAATCGAAATCCGTGACTGCGTGAGAAAGCTCATTGAGTATCAGACCGAGGACTACCCAGAGGAAATGATACAGACCGAGCAGGAAAACCTAAACCGCCTGTATGATGCTTTTGCCAAAAAGTACGGGCTTATCAACAGCCGAGGAAATTATCTTGCCTTTGCTTCAGACGAGAGCTACTTCCTTTTATGTTCTTTGGAGGTGCTTGACGATGAGGGCAACTTCAAGCGAAAAGCGGATATGTTTACGAAACGGACGATAAAGCGCCACCGTGAAATCACTTCCGTGGAAACGGCGAGCGAAGCTCTTGCCCTGTCTATCGGGGAGAAAGCCCATGTTGATTTACCCTTTATGGAACAGCTCACGGGTAAGACGCAGGAAGAATTGATTGCCGATTTACAGGGCGTTATCTTCCGTATCCCTGCCGCCGAGCCTGCAAGGTATGTGACCGCCGATGAGTATTTATCAGGGAATGTACGGGCGAAGCTCGTAACCGCCGAAGCCGCAGCAAAGAATGACCCAGAGCTTGCGGTCAATGTGGAAGCCTTAAAGCAGGTCATACCGAAAGACCTGTCTGTGGCTGAAATCTCTGTCCGTCTGGGTACGACTTGGATACCGCAGGAGGATATTCAGCGTTTTGTTGTAGAGCTTCTAACCCCGTCAAGCTATGCAATGGGCAGGCTAAAGGTACGCTACACCCCGATGAACGGCGACTGGTTTATTGAGAACAAAAGCTCCGATATTGGAAATGTAAAGGCGGACAGCACCTATGGTACAAAGAGGGCTTCCGCCTATCGCATTATTGAGGACACCTTAAACCTGCGAGATACCCGTATCTTTGATTATGTGTATGACGAGTACGGCAACAAAAAAACGGTGTTCAACGCAAAGGAAACCACGGCGGCACAGGCAAAGCAGGAAGTTATCAAGCAGGCGTTTCAGGATTGGATATGGAAAGACCCAGAACGGCGAAACCGCCTTGTGAGGTACTACAACGATACCTTTAATTCAGTACGCCCCCGTGAGTATGACGGCAGCCATATCACTTTTGGCGGTATCAGCCCAGAGATTACCCTAAGACCCCATCAGGTCAACGCTATCGCCCATATCCTTTACGGCGGGAATACGCTCCTTGCCCACAAGGTAGGAGCAGGCAAAACCTTTGAAATGGTCGCCGCCGCACAGGAAAGCAAGCGGCTCGGACTATGTAATAAAGCAATGTTCGTTGTGCCAAATCATCTGGTCGGTCAGTGGGCTTCTGAGTACCTGCGGCTCTATCCGAGTGCCAATATCCTTGTGACAAGGAAGCAGGATTTTGAAACGGGAAACCGCAAAAAGTTCTGTTCCCGTATTGCCACAGGCGATTATGATGCGGTCATTATCGGGCATAGCCAGTTCGAAAAAATCCCGATGAGCATTGAACGCCAGAGGGAACAGCTTCAAAGGCAACTCGACGATATTGAGCGTGGCATTGACGATGTGCAGGCAAGCAAGGGTGAACAGTTCACGGTCAAGCAGCTTATGAAAACCCGAAAAGGGATTAAAGCGAAGCTCGACAAGCTCAATGATACCAAGCGTAAGGATACGGTCATTGACTTTGAACAGCTCGGCGTAGACCGCCTGTTCATTGACGAGAGCCATTTTTACAAGAATTTGTACCTCTATACTAAGATGCGGAATGTGGGCGGAATTGCTCAGACCGAAGCCCAGAAGTCAAGCGACCTATTTATGAAATGCCGCTATCTGGACGAAATCACGGGAAACCGTGGCACGATATTCGCAACGGGTACGCCTGTCAGTAACTCAATGGTGGAGCTTTACTCTGTCCAGAGGTACTTGCAGTATGACACGCTGATGCAGAACGGCTTACAGCATTTTGACAGTTGGGCTTCCACCTTTGGCGAAACGGTCACAGCTCTGGAGCTTGCACCTGAAGGCACGAATTACCGAGCCAAGACCCGCTTTGCCAAGTTTTTCAATCTCCCAGAGCTGATGCTGATGTTCCGTGAGGTGGCAGATATACAGACCGCCGATATGCTAAAGCTCCCCGTACCAAAGGTCAATTACCACAATGTAAAGACCAAGCCGAGCGAGATACAGACCGAAATGGTGGCTTCCCTTGCCAAGCGAGCCGAGAAAGTCAGGGCAAGGCTTGTTGAGCCGAACATCGACAATATGCTCAAAATCACGAATGACGGGCGTAAACTTGCTCTTGACCAGAGAATGATTGACCCGATGCTGCCCGATGACCCAGACAGTAAGGTCAACGCCTGTATCGACAATGTGTACCGTATCTGGGAGGAACACGCCGACACAAGGGCAACGCAGCTCATATTTTGCGACTTGTCTACCCCGAAGAATGACGGCACATTTAATGTCTATGATGATATTCGGGAAAAGCTCATCGCCCGTGGCATTCCTGCCGAGCAGATACGGTTTATCCACGAAGCCACCACCGATGCACAGAAAAAAGAGTTGTTCGGCAAGATTAGAAGCGGCGAAGTGCGTGTATTGTTAGGCTCTACCCCGAAAATGGGAGCAGGCACGAATGTCCAAGACAGGCTTATCGCCATTCACAATCTCGACTGTCCGTGGCGACCCTCTGATTTGGAACAGCGGCAAGGGCGTATTGAACGGCAAGGAAATATGTTTCCAGAGGTTGAGGTTTACCGCTATGTGACAGAGCAGACCTTTGATGCCTACCTCTATCAGTTGGTGGAGAGCAAGCAGAAATTTATCTCCCAGATAATGACGAGTAAAAGCCCTGTCCGTTCTGCCGAAGATGTGGACGAGGTTGCTTTGTCCTTTGCGGAGGTCAAGATGCTTGCCACAGGCGATGAGCGTTTTAAGGAAAAAATGGATTTGGATATTCAGGTTTCCAAGCTCAAAGTGCTGAAACAAAGCTACCTTTCCGAGCATTATGACCTTGAGGACAGGATACTCAAGCACTATCCGCAGACCATTAAGGAGTATGAGCAGCGTATTGTCTGCTATGAAGCCGATACCGTTCTTGCCGAGCAGAACAAGCCGCAGGGCGAGGAAAAGTTCTGTCCTATGACCCTGCGGGGGATTAAGTACACCGAAAAGGCAGCCGCAGGCGAAATGTTAATCGCTATCTGTAAGGAATATCCGCTGTCTGCACCCACCGAAATCGGCAGTTACCGTGGCTTCAAAATGGAAGTTTTCTATGATACGGTCAATGCTCACTACTGTCTAAATCTTTGCGGAAAGGCAAAGTACAAGGTAGATTTAGGCTCTGACCCTCTGGGAAACCTGACCCGAATTGAAAACGAGCTTGCAAAGTTCCCTGCCAGACTGGAAGTTGCCAAGACTAAAAGAACGGAAACTATCGCACAGTTTGAAACCGCAAAAGTTGAGGTACAAAAGCCTTTTGCCTTTGAAGATGAGCTGAAAGAGAAATCGGAACGGCTGAACGCTCTGAATATCGAATTGAATTTAGACCAGAAAGCCCCTGCCGTACTTGATGCCGAGCCAGAGCAAAGTGACGAGCCGCCCGAAAGAAAATGTGAAAATCGGGAGCGATAAAGTTATTTGCAGATTTGTATTGCCCCGCTTTGGGCAGTATAATAAGGGCAGATAGTTACAAGTCGGAGGTGTAAACGATGTCTGGAGCGTTTAGATTTGAAACCTTTATAGATACCCATAGCAATATATTCAACGAATATCTAAGCTCTGTTGTCGTCAATCTCTCTAAAGAGAATGAGGAATACAAAGCCATTCAGGACGAGATTGAAAGTCTGTATCAGCAGTATCCGAAAGTGTTGGGTGTGTTTGATACGGAACAGGCAACGGAGCTTACAAAGGAAGAATGTGCCGCTGTTATCAAAGTTATGGAGTTAAAGAACAGACTGACCGATATGGAAATGCAGTCGGTTTACTTCCGTGGCTGTTATGACAGCGTTGGGTATCTGAAAAAGGCAGGAATTTTATAAGCGAACAAAGGCGGCATTGGCGTAAAGCTGATGCCGTTTTTACATAGCCGAAAGGTAGAAAAATTCATACCTATATGGTATAATTCGACTGGAAAGGATGATGAATATGGCTACATTTAAGGATAGAGATGTATTTGAATTTTGCGAAAAATTATTTGAGAAGTTAAAGAAACAAGATAATGGCTATTTCCCACATAGACACGATAAACAGGTCTTTGATAAAGCTGCGGAACATTTTAGTATAAGTGTTGATGAGGTTGATAGGATATATGACTCATATACAAAACTTGCTGCTAAAGCAGAGATGATGAAAATCAATAGATTGCCAAAGGCAAAACGGAAAGCTGCAATGATGCGTAAGCTGCAAGATATTGTGTTGCATAATAAAGATTTACCATTTTACAAAATTGAAGGCGAGCCATCAGAGCCAATAATCCCTGCAACAGATATTATTGAAGAAGAATTTAAAGATAGCATAGCCGAGATTGCACAGTCAGGGTGGACAATTCCGTTGACAATAGATATTGAGAGATTAGACGAGTTGAGGGCGTGTTCTTCAAATCATACAGATATTGATGCGTTTTTCTCAACATTTTATTCTGATGATGAATTAGATGATTTGTATGATACTATTTATAATTCTATTGATAATTTGGGACAAAAGAAAAGATTTGAAGAGTGTTATATAATTTTCAAGCAGGGATTATATTCATCTTGTCTGACAACTTTGACCACGATTTTAGAGGGTGCAATTTCTACTTTTGGTGATGACCCTAAAGATGTAAGAATAATGAGAATATGTAATTTCCACGCAGAAGAAGAAAGAAATAATGGAAATAAAATCAAAAGTTTATGTTGGCAATCAATGTATGAATATACGAAGTTGTTATTTGAGAAAAGCGATTTTTCAAAAGCAGAACCAGATGAAGCTAATCGACATTGGTTAGTTCACGGACGAACAAGTCAAATTGGAGATAAATTGGATTGTATTCGTTTAATAAATGCACTTGCCACCTTATCAAATTTAAAATAACACAGAATATACATAGCCGAGAGGTTTTCACAGCGAAAGCCCCTCGGCTTATTTCATTTTCAGGAGGTGATGATGATTGAATGAGAAGTAACCGACCCTATGTGCAGCTTGACCCTGCCGTGATTGAGCAGGCACGACAGATGGACTTGCTTTCTTACTTGCAGAGGTATGAGCCAAGCAACCTAAAGCGTGTGGCAGGTAATGTCTATTGCACGAAAGAACACGACAGCTTGAAGATTTCCAATGGTAAGTGGTACTGGTGGTCGAGAGGTTTCGGCGGTGTTTCTGCCCTTGATTATCTCATTAAGGTCAGGGAGTATAGCTTTGTGGAAGCCGTGGAAATGCTCACAGGTATTACGGCAGACTGGAAGCCGCCGCCTGTTTCCGCACCCAAAGACGAGCCAAAGGTATTGCTCCTGCCACCGAGAAACCATGATTGTAACCGAGTGACCGACTACCTTTTCGGGCGTGGGATTGACCTTTCTATCATACAGGACTGCATTGCAGACGGTACGATTTTTGAAAGCGTTAAGTACCACAATGCCGTTTTTGTCGGCAAGGACGAAAGCGGAACGCCCAAGTATGCCGCCTACCGCAGCACGATAGGCAGCTCCTTTAAGGGCGACGCATCGGGCAGTGACAAGCGGTATTCGTTCCGACTTCTGGCAGATAACCCCGTAACTTCGGTGCATTTATTTGAAGCCGCCATTGATTTATTGTCCTATGCTACCTATCTAAAGCGTGAGGGCAAGGACTACAAATCAGAAAATCTGCTCTCTCTTTCGGGTGTATATCAGCCAAAGAAAGAGATAAAAGACAGCAAAATTCCCATAGCACTAACAACATTTTTGAACGCCAATCCCCATATTAAGACTATCTTTCTGCATCTGGATAACGACAAGACAGGCAGGCTTTGTACTGCCACCTTAAAAGAATTGTTGCAGAAAGACTACCAAATCGTTGATGATCCTCCGCCTGTCGGCAAGGACTTCAACGATTTTTTATTGTCCTATCTGGGGATTGTAAGACCGATTTCAAGCCGTGAAAGGAGTGATGCCCGTTGAATGTCTGCTGATATTGCCCCAAGAAAACAATCAAACCACAACAGATTTTAAGAATGAAAGCGAGGATTTAACCATTGAAAAAGTATGATGTAACTCTGATAGGACACTATGAAAAGACCATTGCCGTTTATGCCGACAGCCCCGAACAGGCGGCGGAAAAGGTAAGGATTATTCTTTGCGATACCGACCTTATCGACTTTTCTGACGATGATTTCGATTACGGAGAAGCGGATATTCAGGAAGCCGATGAGGAAAGAACGGCAGAAAACAGAGCCGATGATGAGGACGAGGACGAATGTCTGAAGCACGAGGATTGTTCGGACTGTCCGTACTTCTGCCCGATGTGTGGAGAGTGCCGTCTGGAGGACGAGGACTAAGTAATGTCTTACCAAGCACTGAATTTGATTATCCAAAAGTCTTTGGATACCAAATTCGCTTGTTAGGGGGCTGCCCCTAATACCCCGATATGAGAAAGGAGTTTTTAAGAATGAGTGAGTTCCTGTTTTTTACCATCGGCACAATGCTCGGCGGTCTGGTCGGTGTTGTGCTGATGTGCTGCTTGCAGATTAACAGGCTCTCCAAAAAGGAGGGATTGGAAAATGAGAAAGCGAAGCGTCCAGATACTTTTCCGTCTTAACGAGGAAGAAGCCGAGTATCTTTATGAGCTTGTGCGAAAATCGGGTCGCTCAAAAGAAGCGTTCCTTAGAGAAATGGTAAAGGGCTATCAGCTCTGCGAAAAACCCGACCCCGAATTTTACAGGATAATGCGTGAGCTGTCTGCCATCGGCAACCGTATCAATCAGCTTGCCGCCAAAGCAAACGCCCTGAACTTTATCGACACGCCGATGCTCCGTGAGGAAGCAAGGAAGTGGCACGATTTTCAGCTTGATGTCCGTAAAAAGTATCTGCTTCCCCGAAAGGTATCTTAATGGCGGTGTGTGAAATCTGGGATGTAAAAGGCAGGCTCGACCACCCGATAGACTATGCCGAAAACCCAGAAAAGACCGCCAACCCCAAATACACCGAAGCCGACTTGCAGGCGTTGGTCGATGTAATGGAGTATGCCACCAACAAGGACAAGACGGAAAAGCGGTTTTTCGTCACAGGGGTCAACTGCGATACTGCCACCGCCAGAGATGAAATGATGATTGCCAAAGCTGAGTGGAACGATGAAAGCGAGATTGTCTGCTATCACGGTTTCCAGAGCTTTAAGCACGGCGAGGTCACGCCAGAGGTTGCCCACGAGGTCGGCGTAAAACTTGCCGAAAAGATGTGGGGCGACAGGTTTCAGGTCATCGTTGCCACCCACTTAAATACCGAGTGCCTGCATAACCACTTTGTCGTAAACTCTGTTTCCTTTTTGGACGGGAAGCACTACCACGATAATAAAGCCAACCTGCGGCTGCTCCGTCAACGCTCCGATGAGCTTTGCAGGGAGTATGCTTTGTCTGTCATTGAACACCCAAGCGGAAAAAAGAAACCCTATGCTTTGTATCAGGCTGAAAAGAACGGTATGCCCACAAGGGATAATGTGGCTCGGCAGGCGGTGGACGAAGCTATCAGCAAATCGTTTACGCTCAAAGACTTTGACCGCCAGATGGCAGAGATGGGCTACCGTGTGAGCTTTGACCCCAACCGCAAATACTGGACGATAATCGGCAAAGGTTGGGAACGCCCAAAGCGATTATATAAGCTCGGAGAGGATTACACCAACGAGAGGATTACGGAGCGTATCAGGGAAAATTCCTATGCCGTAAAATTTTCCAGATTTGCCGAGCCGCAAAAAACCGTACAGGTTTTCCGTGTGAAAGGCTCACTCAAAAATGCGAAAAAAATCGGCGGCTTGCGTGGGCTGTATCTCCACTACTGTTACAGGCTCGGTATCCTGCCAAAAAGCAGAAAACAGAATTATGCAAGGCTTCATTATCTTTTGAAAGATGACCTGATGAAGATGGAAGCCATATCACAGGAAACAAGGCTGCTCTGCCGCAATCGGATTGATACGGTGGAACAGCTCTTGTCATATAAAGGCTCTCTGGAAACGGAAATGTCGGAGCTTACCGAACAGCGAAAGGAACTGTATTCCAAATCCCGCAAATCAGGCGGCGAAGAAAAAGAAGCGGTCAAGGCTCGGCTTACGGAAATTACGGAGAGAATGAAATTCTTACGGAAGGAGGTCAGACTATGCGGGGGCATCGAAGCCCGTAACGATACCCTCAAAGAAAAGCTAACAACCATACGGGCAGATGAACAGCAAGGAAAGGAGTTGATGACGAATGAACACAGGCGGCGAAGCGGCAGAACAAATCGTCCGAATGAGCTTGGAGGGCTTTGAGGTCGCTGCCAAAATTACAGGTGCAGGTGCGAAGAATATCGCAATCCTTTTGTATTCCATTCTCAAAGAAGAACAGAAAACAAAGGGCAAGGCAAGGCTTACGAATATGCTCCGTTCTGGCAAGGAGTTAAAGGTATTTACCGTAAGGAACAGCGACCTGAAGAAGTTTACGCAGGAAGCAAAAAAGTACGGCGTTCTTTATTGTGTCCTTGCAGACCGTAAAAACAAAGACCCCAATGCGGAGGTCGATGTGATTGCCCGTGCGGAGGACGCATCGAAAATCAGCCGCATTGCGGAACGCTTCAAACTGGCATCGGAAGCAACGGCTTCTGTTGTGACCGATGTGGAGAAAGCCAAAGACGAAAAGGCAGGTCAGCCAGAGCCAGACATCGGCGTACAGGACAAGGCAGAGAAAGACAAGCTCTTAGATGCCCTGATGGGTACGCCAATCCAAAAGGAGGAAAATGCCCCAAACCCCTCGGTGGCAAAGACCGAAAAATCCCCTCTGTCCGAGCCTACCTCAGAGCAGCCAAAGAAATCCGCAGAGGGGGCTACTATGACTAAGGAGAAACCTTCGGTCAAAGAGGAACTGCGGAAAATCAAGGAGAGCCGAAAAGAGCAGGAAGCAGATACTTCTTCTGCCCTGGACAAAAGCTCCGCTTCTGACAGGGCGAAGAAGCCGCCCGCAGGCAAGACGGAGCATAAACAGCCCCAGAAGCGGAAAAGAAAACCAAAATCCAAAGAAACGAGGTAAACAGTATGAGCATTTATGATGTATTCAGCAGCGGCAGCAAGCCCTTTGATAAAGCGGAATGGGCTGCCCAGAAGCAGGCACAGCGGCAGGAAGCCTATGAGCTGATTGACAACACCTGCTCCGAGATGATGGCAGACGGCGAGAGCTTCCGCCAGTATCTTGATGTGCAGGGGCGTTTTGACCGCTACTCGGTGGCGAACGCCGTTTTAGTATCGGCACAGATGCCCGAAGCGACACAGCTCAAAGATTATAACGCTTGGAAGCAGAGCCGTGTCTATGTGAACAAGGACGCACAGAAAATCGTTATCCTTGAGCCAAGCAAGGAGTACACCCGTGATGACGGCACGAAAGCGGTAGGCTACAACGCAAAGGTGGTCTATGACATTTCCGAAACATCGGCAAAGGACAGGCAGCAGGCACAAGAGCCGAAAACGATGCGTGAGCTTGTATCGGCTATGATTGATGCAAGCCCCGTTCCCTTTGTTCCCGTTGCCGACCTTGAAATCCCTGCCTACTATGACAGTAAACAGCAGACGATTTTCATTAAGACAGGGCTTACGGAGGAACAGCTCTTTGTGAGTATGGCAAAGGAAGTGTCGGCGGCGGTTTTCGATTTCAAGCATAACGAGAGCCGTGATGCTTCCGATTTCAAATCCTTCTGCGTTGCCTATATGGTCAGCACCCGTTACGGCGTGGACACCAGAGGTTTCAGTTTTGACAGGCTTCCGAGGGAGTTTTCGGAAATGGACACGCAGGTATTCAAAGGCGAGCTTGGCTCGATGCGTGATGTTCTGGGCGAAATCCAGAGCGATATGTTTAAGAGCCTTGAAAAGAACAAGCCGCCGAAGAACAAAGAGCAGGAACGCTAATCGGAGGTGCAGCCTATGAAAGAAGAACGATACCACATCGCACTTGACAAGTACGACAAGAATATCGTTATCAATGCTTTGAACACCTTGCGTACACGGCAGTTGCAGGAGGAACGCCCCACCGACCCTGTTGATGAGCTGATTGACAAGGTGGCGAACGCCCCGACAAAAAAGGTCAGGGTCATTCCGTGCAGGTGCAATGAGGAACGATAACGACCAAAAGACGGGCTTAATCCTTTCTATCTGCGGCATCGTTCCTGTTGTATGGCTTTCCCTGCTGACAGCACCCTATGTCAGCGGCGGCATCGTGGAGATAGTCAGCGGCTTATCCGTAGCAGTAAATAACCCGTTTTCCATAACGGTGTGTGAGGACAGCGTAAAGACTGTCCTTATTTTTTTGCTTGCCTACGCTATGGGCATCGGCATCTATTTCTCCACACGCAGGAACTACCGCAGGCGGGAGGAACACGGCTCGGCAAAATGGGGCAATACAGGTACTCTCAACAAGAAGTACCGAGATAAAAACCCGTTCGAGAACAAACTGCTCACGCAAAATGTGCGTATCGGCTTGGACGGAAAGAAGCACCGCCGAAACTTGAATATTTTGGTCTGCGGCGGTTCTGGTGCAGGTAAGACAAGGTTTTTTTGCAAGCCCAACGCTATGCAATGCAACACCTCTTTCGTGGTGCTTGACCCAAAGGGCGAAATCGTCCGTGACATTGGCGGTCTGCTCGAAAAGAAAGGTTATGAGGTGCGTGTCCTTGACCTTATCAATATGCACCGCAGCCATTGTTACAACCCCTTTGTGTATCTTCGGAACGACAACGATGTGCAAAGGCTTGTGACCAATCTCTTTAAGGCGACCACCCCGAAAGGAAGCCAGTCGCAAGACCCGTTCTGGGATACGGCGGCGAGTATGCTGCTTCTGGCATTGGTATTCTATCTCAAATATGAAGCACCGCCAGAGGAACAAAACTTCCCGATGGTTATGGAGCTTTTACGGGCAGGCGAAGTGCGTGAGGACGATGACAGCTATATAAGCCCTCTTGACGAACTCTTTGACCGTCTGGAGATGGTAAACCCAGAGCATATCGCCCTCAAGTATTACAGGGATTATCATTCAGGCTCGGCTAAGACCTTAAAAAGTATCCAGATAACCCTTGCCGCAAGGCTTGAAAAATTCAATCTGGAGAGCCTTGCAGGGCTTACTGCCACCGATGAGCTTGACCTGCCAAGTCTGGGGGAAAAGAAAGTCGCTTTATTCGCCCTGATACCAGACAACGATACGAGCTTTAACTTTCTTGTGTCGATTTTATACACGCAGCTCTTTCAGCAATTATTTTATCTGGCAGACCACAAGTACGGCGGCAGCCTGCCCGTGCATTGCCATTTTATTATGGACGAGTTTGCCAATGTTTCCCTGCCAGACGATTTTGACAAGATACTGTCGGTTATGCGTTCCCGTGGCGTGTCGGTCAGTATCATCCTGCAAAATCTGGCACAGCTCAAAGCCCTGTTTGAAAAGCAATGGGAAAGCATCGTGGGCAACTGCGATGAGTTTTTGTATCTGGGCGGCAACGAGCAAAGCACCCATAAGTATGTGTCCGAGCTTTTAGGTAAGGAAACCATTGATACCAACACCTACGGGAAAAGCTCTGGACGAAGTGGGAACTATTCGACCAACTACCAGATGTCAGGGCGTGAGCTGATGACCCCAGATGAAGTGCGTATGCTTGATAACCGCTACGCACTTCTTTTTGTGCGTGGCGAGCGACCTGTTATGGATTTTAAGTATGACATCTTAAAGCACCCCAATGTAAAACTGACTGCCGACGGAGGTCAGCCGCCTTATGTTCACGGCGAGCCGACACAGGCGGTTGCGACCCTTGTGTTTGACAGCGAAATACCTGATAACGCCGTAAGCGTTATGCCTGTCAGCACTTCCTATGAACTTCTGTCCGATGAGGACTTAGAAGAAATATTCAACATCTAAAGGAGGATTTATCTATGAAATTTTTTAACAAGAAGGACACCCAGAAGAAAGTAACCACAAAGCTGCCCATGACGGGCAAGGTCAGAACGGGTTTCCGCCGCTACTGCGTGGCGGTGCTTGCCCTCACGATGGTGCTTGGCACATCTATGACCGCTTTTGCTGCCAATGACCCCATTCAGGTCGTCAACAACCTTTCCGATTTTATCTTCGGTCTGGTAAGGGCTGTCGGTATGATTATGCTCGGCTTCGGTATCGTGCAGGTGGGCTTATCCCTCAAATCCCACGACCCGTCCCAGAGAGCGAACGGCTTTCTGACCCTTGCAGGCGGCGTAGTCATTACCTTTGCAAAGGAGATTTTGACCCTCATCACAGGCTAATTCCCCATATCCAGAGGACAAAAGACAGAGCATATCGGGCAGATCACTTCGTGGGCTGCCCGATATGCCCAATTTTAACAAGGAGGTGGTCGAATGTCTGATAACTGGGTCGTACAGAACTTGGAGAACGCCCTGAATACTTGGAATGAGAAGTTGGCTGAAATATGGCAGCTCGTTACCCAATCCCCAGAGCAATTCAAGGGCGGTACGATATGGAATGTGATTGTAAATATCCACGGTGCGTTGCAGGCTATCGGGCTTGCCCTGCTCGTGCTGTTTTTCGTCGTAGGCGTGATGCGTACCTGCGGTAACTTTGCAGAAGTGAAGAAACCCGAACACGCATTGAAGCTTTTTATCCGATTTGCCCTTGCCAAAGGTGCGGTCACTTATGGTCTGGAGCTGATGATGGCTCTGTTTAAGATTGTGCAGGGCGTTATCTCTACCATAATGAACGCCGCAGGCTTTGGAACGGCAACACAGACCGTCTTGCCCTCGGAAATCGTGACCGCCGTTGAGGACTGCGGCTTTTTCGAGAGTATCCCATTGTGGGCGGTCACGCTCATCGGCGGTCTGTTCATTACGGTACTCAGTTTCATTATGATAATGTCGGTGTACGGCAGATTTTTCAAACTCTACCTTTATACCGCTATCGCCCCTGTTCCTCTTTCTGCCTTTGCAGGAGAGCCGAGCCAGAGCGTCGGCAAGAGCTTTATCAAGTCTTATGCTGCCGTGTGTTTGGAGGGTGCAATCATAGTGCTTGCCTGCATCATCTTTTCGCTCTTTGCAGCGACACCGCCTGCGGTCAATCCCGATGCGGCGGCGGTCACAATGGTATGGAGCTATGTCGGGGAGCTTGTATTCAATATGCTCGTCTTGGTCGGTGCGGTCAAAATGGCAGACCGTGTTGTCCGTGAAATGATGGGCTTGTAAGGGAGGTGCTATTTTGGAAGTCAAGATAAATAAAGAAATCCGTAACTACACGGAGAGTATGTTTTTCGGACTGTCACTCAGGCAGTTCATTTTTTCTGTCCTTGCCTGCGGCGTGGCGGTTGGCTTATTCTTTCTGCTCCGCCCGCACTTTGGAACGGAAACGCTCAGTTGGGTGTGCATCTTAGGTGCGTTCCCCTTTGCGGCTATGGGCTTTATCAAGTACAACGGTATGACCGCCGAGCAGTTTGTCTGGGCGTGGATAAAGTCAGAGTTTCTGATGCCGAAAAAGATTGTATTTTTGCCCGACAATCTCTATTACGAAGCGTTGAAGCCGACCATTGAAGCCCACGAAAAGGGCTTGCCTGCCGTGCCAAAGAAGCAAAGGGCAAAAGCACAGAAGAAACCAAAGAAAGCAAAAAAGCGTAAGGAGGTAGACGATGTTAAAAACGCTTAGAAATCTGTTCAAGCAGGACAAGGAAAAATTTGTTGTGCCGAAATCGGTGCAGAGCGTTATCCCGATAAAGACTATCTGGGCAGACGGTATTTTCCTTGTCGGCAGCAACAAGTACGCAAAGACCTTTAAGTTTGAGGATATAAACTATACCGTGGCAAGCCGTGAGGACAAGGAAGCAATGTTCCTTGAATACTCGGAGCTTCTCAACGCTCTCGACAGCGGTGCGACCACGAAAATCACAATCAATAACCGCAGGCTCAACAAAGCGGATTTTGAGCAGACCATTCTTATTCCTATGTCCGATGACGGTCTGGATAAGTACCGCACGGAATACAACAAGATGCTGCTTGATAAGGCAACGGGGGCTAATTCTATTGTGCAGGACAAATATGTGACGGTATCGGTCTGCAAAAAGAACATTGAGGAAGCACGGAACTACTTTGCCCGTGTGGGTACTGACCTTATCGCCCATTTCTCCAGACTCGGCTCGAAATGCACGGAGCTTGAAGCGGAAGAAAAGCTCCGTATCTTTCACGACTTCTACCGCACAGGAGAGGAAACGGCGTTCCGTTTTGATATGTCACAGACGATGCGGAAAGGTCACGATTTTAAGGACTTCATCTGCCCCGATACCTTTGAGTTTGAAAAGGACTACTTCCGTATGGGCGACAGATACGGGCGTGTGATTTTTCTCAGGGAATACGCCGCTTATATCAAGGACAGTATGGTGGCGGAGCTTTGTGAGCTGAACCGTAATATGATGCTCTCGGTTGATGTTATACCCGTTCCCACGGACGAAGCCGTGCGTGAGGTGGAAAACCGACTGCTCGGCGTGGAAACCAATATCACGAACTGGCAGAGGAAGCAAAACCAGAACAACAACTTTTCGGCGGTCATTCCCTATGACCTTGAACAGCAGCGAAAGGAAAGCAAGGAGTTTCTGGACGATTTGACGACCCGTGACCAGAGAATGATGTTCGCCGTGCTGACAATGGTGCATACCGCCGATACCAAAGAGCGGCTTGACAATGATACGGAAGCCCTGCTCACGACAGCCAGAAAACATCTCTGCCAGTTCGCCGTGCTGAAATATCAGCAGATGGACGGGCTGAACACGGCTCTGCCTTTTGGCGTAAGGAAGATTGATGCCCTGCGTACCCTGACAACGGAGAGCCTTGCGGTGTTCATTCCGTTCCGTGTGCAGGAAATCTACCATAAGGACGGCGTGTATTATGGACAGAATGTTATCAGCAAAAATATGATTATCGCCAACCGCCGCCATTTACTGAATGGTAATTCTTTTATCCTCGGTGTGTCTGGTGCAGGTAAATCCTTTACGGCAAAGGAGGAAATGACGAATATCATTCTGACCGACCCCAACGCCGATGTTATCATTATAGACCCAGAGCGTGAGTATTCGCCGCTTGTAAAGGCAATGCAGGGCGAGGTCGTCCACATCTCGGCAACGAGTGAAAACCATATCAACGCTATGGATATGAACTCTGATTACGGTGACGGTGCAAACCCTGTCATCTTAAAATCAGAGTTTATTTTATCCCTTTGTGAGCAGCTCATCGGCGGGGCAAGTCTGGGGGCAAAGCAGAAATCCATCATTGACCGATGCACGGCAAGTGTGTACCGCTACTATCAGCAGGGCAACTATCAGGGAACGCCGCCGACCTTACAGGACTTCCGTGAGGAACTTCTGAAACAGGATGAGCCAGAAGCAAAGGAAATCGCCCTTGCCATCGAGCTGTTTACAGACGGCTCTCTGAATACCTTTGCCAAGCATACCAATGTGGACACCCACAGCCGTCTTATATGCTATGACATTCTGGATTTGGGCAAGCAGTTACAGCCTATCGGTATGCTTGTGGTGCTTGACAGCATCTTAAACCGTATCACGCAGAACAGAGCCAAAGGCAGAAATACTTTCATTTTTATTGATGAGATTTATCTGCTCTTTCAGCACGAATACTCTGCCAACTTCCTGTTTACCCTCTGGAAGCGTGTGCGTAAGTACGGTGCGTACTGTACGGGTATCACGCAGAATGTAGACGACCTTTTGCAGAGCCATACGGCAAGGACGATGCTTGCCAATAGTGAGTTTATCATTATGCTCAATCAGGCATCGACTGACCGTATCGAGCTTGCCAAGCTCCTTAATATCTCCGACCTTCAGATGAGCTATATCACGAATGTGGGTGCAGGTCAGGGGCTTCTAAAGGTCGGCAGTTCCCTTGTGCCGTTTGTCAATAAATTTCCACGCAACACAGAGCTTTACAGGCTGATGACGACCAAGTTTGGGGAGGTGTAAAGGTATGGCAGATATTAAATTCAAAAGTGCGGCTCACCGTGATTTCTTTCTGGAAAATATGATGAAAAGCAGGGTCAACGACTGCTATCACAGGGCATTTTTCTATGTAATGGGAATTGCATCGGAAACGAGGGCAAACATTAACCAGATGTTTGACTTTAAGACCGACTGTATTGTGCCAGAGGGTATGCACGGCGGTTGGCAGACAAGCGGAACGGTCAAGGTCTGCCACCTTGCTTTCAATCTCTGGAACGGATATGCGGAGGAAGGACGGGAACGGTTTTTCACGCCAGAGGAATTATTCTGCTGCGAGTTTGCCCCGTATTTTATGGAGGGCATTAAGGTCAGGTATCCCGAATATTGCAGGGAACTTCCCACACCAAAGCAGCAGACAGACAATGTTCGATAACGAAATACCCTACGGGCATACCATTATGCCCATAAAATGGGCAGGAACAAAGAAAGGAGCAATCAATGAAAAAATATAAGATGCAGATTTGTGTAGCTGCCGCCGTACTGCTTTTCGCAGCGGCGGTTTTTTGCGGCTTTCAGGTGTATCACCACTATGCACAGGTGGACGAACAGACCGAAGCCTTTGAGCAGATAGCCGAGCTGGTGGAGCAGACCCCAGATACCGAGGGCGTTCCCGATGATACCCCTGTCAGCGAGGGCGAAGATGTGCTTGCAAAGTATAAGGAGTTGTATTTGCAAAACGAGGATATGGTCGGTTGGATTTCTATTGCCGGCACGACAGTCAATTATCCCGTGATGCAGACACCCAATGACCCCAACTTTTATCTGAAGCACAACTTTGAAAAGGCGTACAGCGATTTGGGAGTGCCGTATATTCAAGAGGACTGCGACCTTGCCGCAAGCGATAATCTTATTATTTACGGACACCACATCAAAGGGCAAAAGATGTTCGGGGCGTTGGAGAGCTACAAGGACAAGGACTTTTATGAGGAACACAAGAGCATTCAGTTTGATACCCTGACCGAGCAGGCAGAGTATGAAATCGTAGCCGTGTTCAAGACCGTTGCGTACAGCTCCGAGGGCTTCCGCTACTATGACTTTGTAGATGCCGAGGACGAGAAAGCCTTTGACGAGTATGTAAGCAAGTGCAAGGAGTTTGCCCTGTATGATACGGGCGTGACCGCCGAATACGGTGACAAACTCATTACTCTTTCCACCTGCGAATATTCCGCACAGAACGGCAGGCTTGTGGTGGTAGCAAAAAAGATTGCCTGACTGCTCCAGAGCTTGTAAGAAAGGAGGGCTTCTATGGCAGATATAAAAACCAGAGATGCGGTCAAAGGTACGATAAAGACCATAGACAAAGCCGCCGTTGCTTCCGAGCGAATGAAATCCGCTTATGCCAAGACAAAGGATAAAGCGGAACAAGGGTATTATGCGGACGAAAGCTCTGCCACCGAGTACGCTGCCGACAGAGTTTCCTGTGCTTCCGAGCGTGTGACCGAGGAAGGCGTACACCAATTCAATAAACAGGGTCAGAAAAGTATTCAGACCACACAGGAGAATATCGGAAAGACAAAGGACAAGATTGCCGATTTCAAGCAAAAGCGGGCTGCCAAAGCCGCCGAGCAGAGAATGGAAAGGAATATGTCAGAACAACACGGCTTGCAGATCCGTCACGGAACTGCAAGCCGTTCTGCTGCTCCCGATATGCCCCAGAGTGGGAAAAGCCAGCTCATAAAGACCCGTCAGCAAAGCAGGAAAACCATTAAGACCACCGCCCGAAATGCAGAAAAGGCGGTAAAGTCTACGGCGAAAGGCTCGGTCAAAACAGCCGAAAGAAGTGTAAAAACCGCACAGGCTACCTCTAAGGCAACAATCAAAACTGCCGAGCAGACGGCAAAGGCAACGAAAGAAGCGGCAAAGGCTTCTGCGAAAGCCGCCCAGAAAGCGGCACAGGCGGCAAAAGCCACCGCAAAGGCAACTGCGGAAGCAACCAAAACAGCGGTCAGAGACACGATTGCAGCAGTCAAGGTGATTATCGCAGGAACAAAGGCTCTTATCTCTGCTTTGATAGCAGGCGGTTGGGTTTCTGTTGTGATAATTTTGATTGTTGTCCTCTTAGGTTGTGCCGTTTCTCTGTTCGGCGGTGGTGGCGGCAGCAATGCCTATACGCCTGTCAGTGCGGAGGTGGAAGCCTATGAGCCATTGATACAGAAATATGCCAAGCAATACGGTATCCCTGAATATGTTGAGCTTATCAAGGCGGTGATGATGCAGGAAAGCGGCGGGCGTGGGCTTGACCCGATGCAGGCGGCGGAGGGAAGTTTTAATACACGCTATCCCCACGAGCCGAATGGTATCCAAGACCCTGAATATTCAATCCAATGCGGCGTACAGGAATTAAAGGCAGCCCTTATCTCTGCGGAAGTGGAAAATCCGATTGATATGGAGCATATCAAACTTGCCTTGCAGGGCTATAATTTTGGAAACGGCTATATCTCGTGGGCGAAAACCAACTACGGCGGTTATTCCTATGCAAATGCGGTAGAATTTTCCACCATGCAGGCACAACGGTTAGGGTGGGAAAGTTACGGCGACACACAGTATCCCGCCCATGTGTTACGCTATTACCCGTATGGACGGGCGTTCACAAGCGGCGGCAATCAGGCAATCGTGGAGGTCGCCCTGACACAGCTCGGTAATGAGGGCGGTCAGCCCTATTGGTCGTGGTACGGCTTTGACGGGCGTGTGGAATGGTGTGCCTGCTTCGTATCGTGGTGTGCCGACCAGTGCGGCTATCTGGACAGCGGTATTGTGCCGAAATTTGCAGGCTGCGTAGATGGGGCAAATTGGTTTAAAGGCAATGGGCAATGGCAAGACCGAAACTATGAGCCGACAGCAGGTACTATCATCTTTTTTGATTGGGAGAACGACGGAGAAACCGACCATGTAGGTATTGTGGAGAAATGTGAGAACGGTGTTGTTTATACCGTTGAGGGTAACTCAGGAGATGCTTGCAGACAAAACCAATACAGTGTTGGAAGCAGCTCAATTTATGGTTATGGTATCCCTGCTTATTAAGAAAAGGGGCAAAAGAAAAACCAGAGGTTTAATCCTCTGGCTCTTTTGCCTTACATAGTCCGTTTACCGTTGCTTCTATGACGGAAAGCTCTTTATCGTCTAATTTGTTGAGCTGTGCGTCTAAGCGTCTGCGGACAGAACTTTTTTCGACTTCTTTATTTGGAAATATGTACTCGTCAACAGACACATCGAACATCGTAATAAGCTGGATAAACAGCTCAATACTTGGATACTGCCCCTCGTTTTCGATAGATTGAATGTGTCTGGGAGCATAGCCGATTATGCCAGATAGCTGCTCCCTTGTCATCCCTTTGGCTTCACGGGCTTTTTTAATTGCCTGCCCAATCGGCGTGAAATCAAAGTCAAAATGATTGTTCCTTTCGTCCATTAGCTCACCACCTATCCTCTGAAAATCTTACCTTTATATTTTACAGAGATGTGGCTTCTGATTAAACGATGCGAAATCTCTTGTAACGAGAGATAAAATATCCTATTGCAAGAGATAAAAATTCATATTTATATAGTTGAGGACATGGGCTCAGATAGTTATAATAATAAAACGTGTTTGAGTTCATTCACATAATTCGAGAATAAAAATTTTGATTTGGACTATCCTTTTATGTGTTTCAATCGTTATACATTATAGAACGGGATAAAGATTTTGAACTTCTAATAATGGGAAAGGAGGATTTTGTGCAAAATGATTTTCTACTAATCAGAAAAATGAAACAAGGTGATGATGATGCACTTGATTTATTTGTCCACAAATATTATCAAGACATTTTAAACTATTGTCATTATCATTGCTCTGATAAAACGTATGCAGAAGATTTGGCACAGGAAACCTTTGTACATTTTTTCTCAAAATTATCTGATTATCATTATAGGGGAAAAACCTTGAATTACTTATATACGATAGCCAGCAATCTGTGTAAAGATTATTTGAAGAAAATAAAGGAGATACCTCTGGAAGAAAATGAAATAGTGGAAGAAAACCAAATGGAAAATATTCTGAATAAAATTTTGGTAGAGCAGGCTTTAAAGCAATTACCAGTTGAATTATGTGAAGTACTTACACTTTATTATTTTCAAGAGTTAAAACTTACAGAGATTTCCGACACATTACAAATAGGACTTCCTCTGGTAAAATATCGTTTACGAAAGGCGAAAATTCAGTTGGAGGAAGTTTTGAGAAAGGAGGAATATGATGAATTTGGAAGAAAGAATGAAAATGTATAAGGAATCTGTACAAGTCAAATCTAAAGAAGAAAAAATACAGGAAACAATCTGTAAATCAAAAAATGCTTTTTTTATGGCAGAACAAGAACGAACGCTTTCTTACCACGAATTTTTATGGACACAGCTTCGTGTGATACAAAAAAGATGGTGGGTTCTTCAATTTATGCTTCTGGTAGCGTTATGGATTGCCTTAAGTTCTATCCATGATGAAATATATATTAAAAGAAGCATGGGTGTAGCAGCGGCACTGTTTGTAATCCTTATTATTCCCGAATTGTGGAAAAACAGGTCATGTGAGTGCATGGAAATCGAAGCAGCCTCATATTATTCGCTTAAACAAGTATATGCAGCGCGCATGTTATTATTTGGCGTTACAGATGTTTTTTTGATTACTCTGTTTTTAGGAACCGCTTCGGCAGGGTTGAACATTGGGTTGTCAGAATTAGTTGTTCAATTTCTTTTTCCGCTTTGTGTTACTTCTGGTATCTGTTTTGGAATCTTATGCAGTAAATATTCATTCAGTGAAACAGTTGCTATTATTCTGTGCGTTATATGGAGTGCAGTATGGCTTTTTGTTGTTTTAAATGAAAATGTATATACAATGGTAACTATTCCTGTTTGGTTAGCTTTACTGGGAGCAACAATACTTTTTCTTATTCTTACTGTATGCCGTATTTTAAAGAACTGTAATCAATATTTGGAGGTGTCACTTGATGAAATTAGAACTTGATGGTTTAACAAAAGAATTTGGTGATTTTACGGCTGTAAATCATATAGACCTTACTATGACAAACGGTGTATATGGTCTTTTAGGCGTAAACGGAGCAGGAAAAACAACCTTGATGAGAATGCTGTGTACCTTACTAAAGCCTACAAGCGGAACCATATATTGTAATGGGAAAGATATTTTTAGTATGGATAGCGAATACCGTAAACTGTTGGGATATTTGCCGCAGGAATTTGGATTCTACCCCGAATTTACCGTAGAGGACTATTTACTTTATATTGCAGCCTTGAAAGGAATCCGTCCTGTTGTCGCAAAAAAACGTGTAAAAGAGTTAATTGCTAAGGTTGGTCTTTCAAAGGTAGCAAATAAAAAAATGAAAAAATTATCTGGCGGTATGAAGCGCAGGGCAGGAATTGCACAGGCTATGTTGAACAACCCGAAGATTCTGATACTTGACGAACCGACGGCAGGGCTTGACCCGAATGAAAGAATTAGATTCCGAAATTTGATTAGCGAACTTTCAGAGGACAGATTAGTATTATTATCCACACATATTGTTTCTGATATTGAATATATAGCCAATGAAATTTTGTTGATGAAAGACGGAAAACTTATGCACAAAGGAACCGCAGACGAAATAATAAATTCTATGACGGAAACGGTCTGGGAATGTTTTGTGGAAAAGAACATGGTATCTGATTTTATGAAAAAGTATAAAATTTCAAATATGAAATCAGAAGCAGACGGTGTTATCTTAAGAATTATTTCCCATGAAAAACCATTTGTAAATGCCCAAAGCGTAGAAGCTTCGTTAGAAGATGTATTCTTATATTATTTTGGAGAGAAGGCAGGTGATGAAAATGCTGCGATTTGAAATAAAAAAGGTGTTTTCTAAAACTAAAAACAGGATAACAATTATAGTTTTGCTTGTGATACTTATTGCGACCAGTATTTTAACGATTAACAGAGTTGAGTATGTTGACGAAAGCGGGAATCATTTAACAGGTATTTCGGCAGCAAAAAACCTTAGAGAAGCCAAAAACGAATGGTCAGGCTACCTGACGGAGGACGTTTTCCAAAACGTTCTTGAAGAAAACAGAAGTATTAACAATGAAGCATCATCAGATAGCATTGAGGAAGAAAATAAGAGATTTGCAAAGAAACAGGGGATTTCAACAATCAGAGATGTTATCAATTATGCGTTTAGCGAATACAGAGATTATAATGATTTTGCCATTGATAACATTTCTGATGATGAAGCCAGCACTGTCTATGAAAGAAGAATTTCTACTTTAAAAGAATATCTTGATTCTGGAGAAGAAACATTTACAGAAAAAGAAAAAAGTTTTCTGATTCAGCAATATGAAAATTTAGATACACCTTTTTATTATGAATATATGGACGGTTGGTCAGCATTACTGCAAAACATATCAACATTTATACTGATTTTGGCATTAGTGATAGGTTTTTTTGTGTCTGGAATATTTTCAGACGAATTTCAGACAAAAGCGGATTCCATTTTCTTTTCAACCAGATTAGGAAGAAATAAAGGTGTTCTATCAAAAATAGGGGCGGGTCTTACGATTGTTTCAGCTTTCTATGCAGCTTTTGTATTTTTATATACGTTTATTGTCCTTTCGGTGTTGGGAACAGATGGAGCAAACTGTCCGATTCAGTTAGATTTATGGAGAAGTGCATATAATGTGACATTTTTACAGGCATATTTGCTGATTGTGGCAGGTGGTTATATTGGCACATTGTTCGCTTCCATGTTAGCAATGCTGGCTTCGGCTCTGACACGTTCTACACCAACTGCAATCATTGTACCCTTTATTATATTATGTGCATTTCCGTTTTTAAGCAGAATTATTACTTTACCGGGATTATGCTCTTTCTTCCCTGACCAGTTATTAGAAATTTATTTGGATATTAAAGAAGCTGGACTTGTAACATTGGGAGGTAAAGTAACAACAATAGCAACCGTTATTGTTCCTGTATATGCCGTGATATGCTTGATTCTTCTACCTATACTGTATAAGGTCTACAAAAAAACGGAGATAAAATAAATGAAGCGATATACAAGACGAAAAAGCTATAAAGTGAAAATATTATTTAGCCTGCTGTTTTTAATAATCTTGTGTATGATGGCAGGCAAGGTACTTAATTCAGATTTTACATTACTCCCTCTTGATAACATAACACATCATGTTGCCAGTGGGGATAATGGTTGGAATCTGATTCTTGTAAATCGCAATAGTTATATTCCTGATGATTATAAAGTAGAACTTACAGAATTATCAAATGGGGAAAAAGTAGATTCCAGAATTTATCCAGAATTGCAGGAAATGTTTAATGACGCAAGGGCGCAAGGGTATGGTTTATTTGTCAGAGAGGGGTATAGGACGCAGGAAGAACAACAGCAGCTATTGAACGAAAAGATAGAAGCGTATGAAAATGAAGGAAAATCGAAGTCCGAAGCGAAAAAACTTGCAGAGCAATGGGTGGCAATTCCTGGAACCAGTGAACATCAGTTAGGAATTGCGGTTGATATAAATGCTGACACTACAAAAAGTTCAAGTGATGATGTATATAGCTGGCTTGCGGAAAATGCTCATAAATATGGCTTTATAAAGCGTTACCCCTCAGATAAAACAGATATAACTGGTGTCATAAACGAACCTTGGCATTATAGATATGTTGGAAAAGAAGCCGCTTTGGAAATATATTCTCAGGGAATGTGTTTAGAGGAATATATAGATACGCTGGAATAGAATGGAGGTTGAGGTATATGGAATGGGTGTATTGCCCTATTTGCAAAAATAAAACTCGAACTAAAATACGAAAAGATACAGAGTTGATAAACTTTCCTTTGTTCTGTCCGAAGTGTAAACAAGAAAGTGTAATCAATGTGACAAAACAAAAAATAACAGTTGTAGAGCCAGACGCTAAGACGCAGAGCCGATGAACTTGTGAAATGAAATCACAGTTTGTCGGCTCTGTTTTTATATAATCACAGGTAGGACAAGCCCACCGAATAAAAAAAACGGTGCTTTTGGTGGGCTGTATTGTCACGCTTAAATGAATGCCCCTCTAAACCCGTTTTGAGTTTGGAGGGATTTTTTATGTGTTGGTCTAATACCATCACGCCGCTGTTTATAAGAAGCGGCAACTATTTACATAGTATCACGAATAAGCGAGGATAACCTGTTAAAAAAATCCCTGCTTGGGCGTGGTACTCTTATACCTCGAAAGTAGATGTCAAATCTCTACAAAATAGAAGTGATTATGCTTATATCCGCATTGGCTTGACAGCCTTTGCGGATTTTTTCGTGTCGCTTTTTGTAAAAACGCAGGACAAGCCTAATTCTGGCGTTGGATGCCGTTCACCGCCTGCCAATCTGAATTTTTCAAAAAATTCAGATTGGAGGAAACAGAAGTGTTTGACAACACAAATCCCTATACAATCCGTTTCGAGGAAACGGACGGCAGAAAACGCTACTTTGTAGCATTTACAGATGGGCAGGGTAACTTCCGAGAAACAGAGGTTTCAAAGGCTGTTTATATGGAGTTTTGCCACTTTATCAAGCGTGAGCGTAATCTTCGCAGGTCTGATGAAAGGCATTTGGAGCAATCGGAACTGACCGAGGAAACGCTTTGCAGACGGGCGGTACATAAGCCAAAGCCTGTTGACGATGCGGTAAACGATAATATCCGAATGGAACGGCTCAACCGAGCAATTATGGAACTGCCCGAAATACAAAAGCGGCGGTTTATGCTCCACTTCGATTTAGGCTTAACCTATGAGCAGATTGGAGCTATGGAGGGCTGTACGAAAATGCCTATCAAGCGTTCTATTGACAGGGCGATTGAAAAAATTCGCCTTGCATTAAAAAACTTTTGATTTTTAGGGGCTACTTATAGCTTCTGAGTGTGGAAACAGGTGAAGGGATAAAAACCTTTGCCTGTTTTCCTTTGTGTGGCGAAAACGGGATTGCACCTTGAAAACTGAATACCCATTCGCCAAATACTTCCTCTTTGTGATTGTGATGAGCATAAGCGTGTGTAGCGATACGCCAAGACCTGCCGATTAGCAGAAAGCGTTGAAAGGTGGTGAGCGAGTAACTATCGACTCAAAATATCGGGCAGCTCCCGATTTCGCCATAACCCACAAAGAGCATAATGGTACTCCCGTCCAGTCATAGTCCGAGCGTGATTAAACCGTCGCAGGCAATGAGGGCGGCTCTGTCAGAACGACAGTTGGGGTGGAACCCCCGTGGCGTCAGTTAGCTGCTGACCGTTTGGCGACTTCCCTGCGTGTTATAACGCATTGCATTTCGGGGTGTCGAGGACAAATTGAAATGCTCCTATCATAAAGCCAAACGCAAGGCGGTCTATGGAAACAGAGTTTTGTTTTATGCTCTCCCGACCTTAAATACTTCCTTGTGTTTGGCTGCCTACATAGGCAGAAATCTCTTGCCTAAATTCAGATAGGAGGTCAAACAAATGGAGAAAACGATTAAGCGTGGGGATATTTACTACGCAGAACTTAACCCCGTTATCGGCTCGGAGCAAGGAGGTACACGCCCTGTACTTATCATTTCTAATGATATAGGAAACAGGCATAGCCCCACGGTTATCGTTGCCGCTATCACGAGCCGAGTACACACAAAGGCAAAGCTGCCCACCCATACTGCTATCAGAGATTTTGAGGGTCTTAACAAGGACTCTATTATTTTGCTTGAACAGATACGTACTATTGATAAGAAGCGTTTACAGGAATATATCGGTATGCTTTCCGAAAGTGAGATGGCAAGAGTTGATAAGGCTCTTGCCATTAGCGTTTCGCTGAACATACTAAAAGGTACAAATTGATGATTTCATAGAAATTCGCACATTGGTCATTTGATGGCTGTACTTCTATAATTGAGGTACAGCCGTTTTAATTTAGCGGAGGTAGACAGATGGAAGATGTAAAAGTATCTAATGGTGCAGATTGCCAACTTGAACAAAAATGTGACGAGAAAGAACGATTTGACAAATTTATGAATGTGATGGTGCAAATCGTAGAAAAGTACGGGCAGTCAGTTTTGCAGGATTTAGATTGTGTTGCGTAGAAATACGCAACCTTACATAGAAACATTTTCCTATATTTATTATGGAGGTGCAATATGAACAGAGAAGGAAAAAAGTGCGTTCTGTATCCAAGAGTTAGTACAGAAATGCAGGTTGATGGATATAGCCTTGAGGGTCAGAAAAACGGATTAAAACGATTTGCAGACCGAGAAGAAATGGAGATTGTCGGCATTTATGAGGATGCAGGAAAGTCGGGAAAATCTATTGAGGGTCGCCCTGCGTTTAAGAAAATGCTTTCTGATATTGGGAATGGATTGGAAATAGATTATATTCTGGTATATAAACTTTCCCGATTTGGCAGAAATGCAGCAGACATATTAAATTCATTAGAGTATGTGCAATCCTACGGCGTAAATCTGATTTGCATTGAAGAAGGGATTGACTCATCACAGACAAGCGGCAAACTGTTAATATCTGTCCTTTCTGCTGTTGCTGAAATTGAAAGAGAGAATATTATCGAGCAGACGATGAATGGTCGCAGAGAAAAAGCAAGACAAGGCGGTTGGAATGGCGGATTTGCTCCGTATGGATATTATTTGAAAGACAATCAGCTTTTAATAGAAGAAAGTGAAGCGGCGGCTATTCGCATTATATTTGAGAAATTTGCAGGCTCGGATATAGGGTACGGCGGTATCGCTAAATATCTTAATTTGCAAGGAATAAAGAAAATACCCCGACAGAATGGTACTTTGGAAAATTGGAGTGGTCATCTGGTGAGGCAGATATTAGACAATCCTGTTTATTGTGGCAAAATTGCTTATGGTAGAAGAACAAGGGAAAAAGTTAAAGGCACGAAAAATGAATATAAGCAGGTACACGCCGAAGATTATATATTAGAGGACGGGCAGCACGAAGGTATTGTCAGCGAGGAATTATGGCAAAAAGTTCACGCTAAGCGTGTAGCTACGGGAATAAAGCAACCGTCCAAAACAGGTAAGGATAGGTCGCACCTTTTAACTGGTGTGTTGAAATGCCCTCTTTGTGGAAGCCCGATGTATACCAATAAGCACGCTTGGACAAATAAGGACGGCACATATAAAGAAGTGTACTATTATATTTGTGGCAGAAATAAGCAGGAGCGTGGTCATTATTGTGAGTACAAAGCATCGCTAAGAAAAACAGATATAGAGCCGCTTGTTATCGAAGCAATTAGAGAGTTAGTAAGTGATAAGAGCTTTGCAAAGGAAATTAAAAAACGATTTGGTGTCCAGACCGATACGAGCAAAATAGATAAGGAGCTTGCAAATTATGAAAGTAAGTTGAAAGAGGTTGATTTGAACAAAGCCCGTTTGGAACGGGAAATTGACAATCTTCCTGCTGATGCAAAATATCGGGAACGAAAAATCCACGATATGACAATAAGACTTGATGGACTGTATGACACAATAGTGGAGTTGGAAGAACGAATTGAAGATGCAAAATTGCGAAGAAGCTCTATTGAGATGGAAGCAATCACGCTTGAGAATGTTTACAGAATTATGGAGAACTTCAGCAAACTTTATGCTATAATAAGTGACGAGGAAAAGAAAAGCCTTGTTTCCTATCTGATTAAAGAAATTCAGATATACCCTAACGGCACATCAGACAGGATTTTGAAGTCGATAGAGTTTAATTTTCCGATTTATCGTGACGGACGGGAGATAAGGAAACTTTTGTGGGAAAACGGTAATACCGTTGAGACGGTGTGTTCTTTTGTCCCACAAATCACCAGATAGCCATATTAATGTAACGGTTGAATTTGGAGAAGGCGAGGGAAAAGTACCACTGGATAAGATTGTGGAGCGAGCAAAACAACATCAGCCTGCTCCAAAAGCTACATATAAATTGATACAAGAGTATGTGGAAATGAAATATGGGTTTAAAGTACAGACCGCATATATCGCAGAGGTAAAAAGAGAATTGGGATTGCCGATGTATGATGCACCTAATGCGGCAGAGGGATTAAAGCAAACAAGGAAGCATCCGACACAGGAAAAGGTAAATGCAATTAAAGACGCATTAAATTATTATAATTTGATCTAATTTTTAAAAGAGAGAAAGGAGAAAAACGAATGGGAAGTAAACCAAAAGTGTTTGTTATTACACCATTTAATGAAGACTTTCTGGCATTGTATGATGAATTGAAAAGAATTTTTAAAGAAGATTTTGATTTTACAAATGCAGGAGATTTGGATAACCAACAGAATATATTACAGGATATAGTGGAAGGGATTCATCAAGCTGATGTCATTATTGCTGATTTGACAGGACTCAATGCCAATGTGTTTTATGAATTAGGACTAGCTCATGCTATGAATAAAAAGGTAATTATTATTACACAAGATCTTGGAGAATTACCATTTGATATAAAATCATATCGTGCAAACGAATACAGTTTGCAATTTAATAAATTGCCCAAACTAATAGAAGAACTGAAAAAATTGTTATTTGGTGCAATTGACAATAGTGTGAAATATGGAAATCCTGTTTCAGATTATATACCTGATTTCTACAAATGTGAGAATAGTATTTCTCCTATTAATAACCCGAAAGATATGGCTGATGAAGGCAACGGTGGTATTCAAGGTACAATTGATGATGAAGGTGAAAAAGGTTTCATTGATTATATTGCAGATATTGTAGAAAACTCAACAAAAATGACAAATGAAATTACATCCATGGGGAATGAAATGGATGAAATGGATATATCTATTAATGCTGCTACAAATGAGATTAATCGTGTAAAATCTCAAAGCGGTAATGTGGATGCAAGTTTTGTAAGAAATATTTGTCGAAAACTTTCTAGTCCCATAGATATATTTGCAGGAAAATTAAAAAGTCATGTAAATGAAGTGTCCAAATATTGGGATATAGTTGAAAATAGCTATCTTTCATTATTAGACAATCAATATGCTCAGAATGTGAACAATATTGAAGATCTATGTGAGTCTATGACTGCATTGGGGAATATGCAAAATGCAATTTATGGCTCCAATGAGAATATTGAAGGTTTTATCGGTGTATTACGTGGATGTTTGGGAATGGAGCGAAGATTAAACAAAGCAATTTCTTCACTTATATCTGAACTTGAAGAATATTTACAAATGACAGACACTATGTCTTCATCTGTTGATAGGATACTCAGTAAAGGCGAGATTGTTATAGATACTTTGAAGAAATAGTCGTTAATGTAACTATAATAAATTTTGGATAGATTGTTTGAGAAGGATGTGCGGTGCAATGGGAAAAGTTATTAAAGATACGCCTCATGCAAATGGAATAGATATTTGCATTTATACGCAAGACTTTGAAAATGAATTCATTTCATTGACTGATATAGCCAGATATAAAAGCGAAGATCCGGCCGCAGTAATACAAAATTGGATGAGAAATCGAGATGTTATAGAATTTCTGGGATTATGGGAAAGACAACAAAACAATGGAAAGATGAACATCCGTCTGTGAAAGGAAACATGAGGGATGTAGCAACACTGAATCAACTACTAGTACTTGCGAATTTGGAAAGTTATAATGCTATTTTGATTAATCAGGGGGAAAAGCCAGAAAGAACGAATGGAATTACTGCGTCAATTAACAGTACAGCAGTTGCAGACTTTGGAGACAGTGAGTTTAAATAATCTCCCGAGATTGGGAACAATCTCACAGAAAGATTAGGTTACAATAGGGTGTCTTGTGGGAAAAAGGTAATACCGTTGAGAGTGTAGTATTGATGTCAAGGGTGAAATAGAAACTATGGAAGAATGGCTTAAAATAAGGCTTTCAAGTACTTTTGATACTTGGGTTATTCGTTTATGTCTTATATAGAATGCTTAACTCGGGAACATATCTGTACAGTAAATGTTTCCATTGGAGTGTAGGCTTGAAGATACATTATGGATAAATCGTAGGGTTGTAGCTACGGAATAGATATCATAATGGTTTTGAAGTGAAATCGAAGAAAGAGAAAAGATGCGATGAGAACAATGTTATTAAGTTTCAAGGCAGATGTCTATAAGAGGGTATTGTCAGGAGAAAAAATATATGAACATAGACGTGTTTTTCCTAATGAAACGGTTAAAGCTTATTTATATGTGAGTGCACCTGTTAAGGCAATTGTCGGTATTATGACATTAAGTAACAAGGTCATGATAGAGTCTTGGAAGGAAAAATTTTCGTATGATAAAGCGGCTGTTGAACGGATAGATAATTATTTGAAAATGCATACGGTGGCGATGGAAATTACAAATTTTCAAAATACAAATATGATTCCGCTGGAACAACTTAGAAATGATCTTCCAGGGTTTGTTGTTCCACAGATGTATTATTATATTGAAGATTCCCTGTTACTTGAATATCTTGAAAATAATTTGAAACCAGAAGGTGAGTTGATTAAACATTCTTTTGAAAATATTACAAGTGATATGATATGCACTCACTAAAGTAAACAAATATGTAACTTGAAAACAGATATGAAAAATAGTATAATGGGTCTATAAAAATTTTCGAAAAGGAAAATAGCACAAACCAATGATTGATACTAATAATTTGCTTACTGCAGGTGAGGTTGCAAAAAAATTAAAAGTGACTGTTCAATCTGTGAGACTACTTATAAAAAATGGTATGCTTAATGCTGAAAGAGTTGGAAACCAATGGTTGACATCCATCGAAGACTTAAATGAATACATAGAAAAAAATGACGTGGTAATTGAACCGGATGATCATGAGCGGTTGAGTGACGATATTCCGGAAATAGTCGCATTGAGTTTTTTCTCAGGAGCGATGGGATTAGATATTGGAATGAAAAATGGTGGGATAGATGCTTTGTTAGCTTGTGAGTTTAATAAGGCTTGCAGAATGACTATTGCCAAAAATAAACCTGAAATTGGACTGATAGGAGATATTACAGATTTTACAGCAGAAGAGATTCTGAAAATGGCTAAGATACCAGAAGGAAGAAAGGTTGATGTGATTTTTGGTGGACCACCATGTCAGGCATTTAGTACAGCTGGGAATCGAAAGGCATTTGATGATGAACGAGGAAATGTTTTTCTAAAGTATTTAAGTATTATTTCGGAAATAAAACCAACATATGTTGTTATTGAAAATGTTAGAGGCCTATTGTCAACTCCTTTTAAGTATAAAGACATTGAAGAACCTATTAAAGGGGGCGCAATGATGATTATTCTTGATAAATTGAAAGAAATTGGCTACACGGTTTCATTTAATTTATATAATGCTGCGTATTTTGGGGCTCCACAAATTAGAGAGCGTGTAGTTATTATTGGAAAACTAGGTGGAGGTAAAGTCAGTTACCTTCAACCTACACATAATGAAGAAGGAACTGATGGATTGAAAGCATGGCGTACATTGAGAGATGCGTTTGATGATAATCTTCCAATGAATGTAGAACATCATTTTATTGAGTTTCCAGAGAAAAGATTAAAATACTATCGAATATTAAAAGAAGGACAATATTGGAAAGATCTTCCGTTAGACTTACAGAAGGAAGCTTTGGGAAAATCATTTTATTTGGGTGGTGGAAAGACAGGATTTTTAAGAAGATTATCATATAGCAGACCATCACCAACATTGGTTACTAATCCAACAATGCCAGCTACTGACTTGGCTCATCCAACAGAGGACAGACCATTAAGTGTTGAAGAATACAAGAGTATTCAAGAGTTCCCAGAAAGTTGGAAAGTTTGTGGTGGTATTTTGGATCAGTATAAGCAAATTGGTAATGCTGTTCCAGTAAAATTAGGTGAGGCAATTGCAAAAACTATTATTGATGATATGAACGGAATAAAGTACGAAAATACAGGTTTCTCGTATTCAAGATATAAGAACACCGATGAGATTTCATGGATGCAATTCATGAAAAAAGAAATGGAAAAAAGTAGAAAAAAATAGTATTTAATACAATGTTGTGGCAACCGTCATAGTGATTGGTTGCCACAAAATGTTTTATTCTTCAGAAATGATATCAGAATTAGCCTTGATAATTTGTTTTAGAAAATTTTGATAATCGTCTTCAGTCATTTTACAATTTGGTTTAATATCTGTAATAACATGTGAATTAATTATATCATTAAGTATATCCCATTTGTATGCTGGTAATATTTTGCCATTGCTTTTCCGAGAACCAAGACGATACCACTTTTCTATAGTAGTTCCCTTACGTACTTTGCTAGATGAACTGTTTTCGGTGTTGTTTTTATTTTTAATCTGTAAAAGTACGCTTCCATCAATTGAGCAAAAATCAATTGCTTGAAGAACGGTTCCGTTACACCATACCCAACCATACTTCTGTATATTATTGTTAATGTATTCTTCTAATAAGTTACCCTGAATATTTTCTGCACTCATAAAAAGATTGTGATATACTAGCATACGTTTTATTTGTTTTTTTTCTTCTCCAGTAGCATAGTATACGATATTTTCTAAAGCAGGATCATTGCAACTTCCTTTAGGAGATGCCTTTCTTTTGCTAGGTGGGTTTTGGGTAGCATCTACATAGCATTTAATCCATTTTTCTATGTAATCAGAACAAGATGATGCAGAACGAATATTGGGAAACAAAGCTAAATCCTCACTCTGTAAACCTACATTAAATATTATTCTTAATTCTTTTGAGTAAGGGTTGTTGGCAATTTTTTCATTAAATATTTCACTAATCTTTTCGATTGATTTTTCAAATTTATTAAGTGATGGCATATGCATTACCTCCTGATCTTATTTTTTACAGTTATTATATTACAATTATTACATATTTACAATAAAGTGTGTTTTGACAATGTTTTAAAGAGGTATGTGAAATAAATAGCTTGCTATTATGTGCCTTCAGAGTGATATATGTACATACCAAAAAAATCATAAGGAGGTACAAAACATGGTACTACATTTTTATGTAACAAAGGACAAACGAAAAGCTATGGTTCAGGCAATCGAGAAGGAAATCGGGGGTAAGGCAAAATACCTCGGAGTTCCTTCTTGCGCCTACGAAATTGGGAACTTTACGGTAGGAAAGAATGGCGAATTGGAATTCGGAGATTTTGATGACCTTGATGAGATTGCACCGATTGTTGATGCCTGTGTTTTGGCAACAGGGGTCAGCCCGGCAGAATGGAACAACAATGAAAAGGGGGCAGAAGAACCCGACAGTGAGCCGAATAAAGGGGCAGAAACGGGCGAGAGCCTTGGACTTACGGTTTCCATACCACTTGAAAAAGTGGACATGGGAAACTTAATAAGCCTGCTTGAAGCAAAAGGCGAACTGATAAAGAAAGCCTTGGGAATCGAGAATGTTCACATTGAAGAAAAAGACGAGGTTGTAAACTTCCCTTGGTTTGAAGCGGTAAAGCCGGAAGAGGCACTTGCCTACACTAAATTCATATCAGCCATTTGCGAGATGAGTAAAAAGCAGAAGAGAGTGACCGCAAAGCCAAAGGAAAATAAGAATGAGAAATACGCATTCAGATGTTTCCTTTTAAGGCTTGGGTTCATCGGTGATGAATTCAAGGCAGACAGAAAAATCCTTCTTTCAAAACTGGATGGCTCGGCTGCATTCAAGGCAGGAGCGAAGAAAGGGGGCGAGCAGTAATGTTTTTCCCACCAAGAGATGTTGTAAATAAGGTAAAGGAACAGTACCCGGCGGGTTCAAGAGTGGAACTTATTTCCATGAACGACCCATACTGAGATATTCCAAGTGGCACGAAGGGAACTGTTACAGAGGTGGATGACACAGGTACAATCCATGTGCATTGGGACAACGGATGCTGCCTTGGGGTTGTCTATGGAGAGGACTCCTGCAGAAAACTGAATACCGTGAAAGTCATCTGCTATAACGATGAGGAAGTATGGGACAGCCGGGAGGAGGCTTTGGAATTTTATATGAAAGCAATGGCGGGTTCCGAAGGAAGTGAGCAGGAACGATATGCCAAGATTGTGGCGGAACTTGCGATGGGAAAGGCTGTCTGCACGGATGGAGAAGAGTAGAAAACCACTGGAAAGATACACAATAAAAGGTGTGTATCTTTCCAGTAGTGGTATTCCAATTTATGTGCTTTAGAGTGATATATGTACACAACGAAAGCGAATACTTTTCAGGAGGTACATAGAATGAGCGAGAAAATCACAAACCAGATTGCAGAAATGAAAAAGCAGACCATCCTACAGAGAAGATGGACATAAACGAATTGGTGGAGCTGATGGTTGAGACCATAGCGGTTAAACAGACATTAATCCGTATCAATAAATATGATTTCCCATATGATGTTGTTCGGAGCATATTGGGGAAGATAGATTTTCATACGATGGAGTATGTGCTGGAATGCCTTCGCAACAATACTACAAAGGTACGCAACATACGAAGCTATATGCTCACGACACTGTATAATGCTCCTGTAACATGTAGTAATTACTATAAAGCAGAAGTAAACCATGACTTCTATGGTAAGTAACGATTCATAGCTGCTGGAAACAGCAGTTGACTATATATTTTTCGCCTTCCTTTCCTTTTGAGGGGCAGGAGGCACACCTGCCTCTCGTTTTAAGGAGATTGTTGCAAGCATGATTCTTTGATATAATCAATGCAACAGTTTTACAAATCGGAATTTATAGGAGGATATAAGTGTTTGTGGTTAGAAAAGCTAAGGCAAGTGATAGTGCTGCAATATGCAAGATTTGTGGCGAGGATTTAGGCTATACCTGCGGAATAGAATTAGTGCAGTCAAAAATGAAGAAATTGGATGATTCAAGAGAAATTGTATTCATTGCGGAAATAAATAATATGGTAGTTGGCTTTGTTCATGCAGAAAAGTATGATGTATTGTATTATGATACAATGGTAAATATTCTGGGCTTGGCAGTGGCTGAGGAATATCGTCATAAAGGGATTGGTAGTCTGTTATTGAAAGCTGTTGAACAATGGAGCGAAGAAAAAAATATTCACTTTGTTCGTTTGAATTCTGGAACCACTCGAGTTGAAGCGCATAAGTTCTATAGGACTAATGGATATAGAGATGACAAAGAACAAAAGAGATTTATTAAGAGGATATAAATAACAAATTCCAGTTTGTAGAATCAAGAAAATCGGAATTTAATGAATTAGTCACAAATTACGGGTAAGTAACAAGGATTTATGGAGAATTCACATAGTATGGAGTTTGAAAAATACAAAAAATATTTAATCAGTACTTGGTTGCCGGAGTATGAAGCAGAACATACGGAGAGAGATTTGATGGTGGAAGGGTGGAATATGTTATTAGATGAAGTTTTTTCACCATTGATTGCTAAAGAACTAGGCATGCGATATCTTGGTAATCGTATCTGGGCTGATGATTATTGCAATCATCGTCGCAGGGTATTAAGTCTATTCCAGCAAACTGATTTAGGTGGAAGCTTTAAGTGGGGATGGAACTATGATTTTATTCCCAAAATGTCAGCGAAAAAAGCAGTTTATGTTAGAACGGATAAGAGTATATTTACGCATTTTTTTGAAAACATTTGGGAAAACCATAATAAGATAGTTGAAGGAAAATGTCAAAAAGCAGATATGACGTTTAATCGCTGTTATATAGACAGTGCAGATTTTGAAAATTCTATGAGGCAAAGGGTAAAAGCGTATGAAGCTGCTTTTTATTATACTCTGCCTCTTATTAGATCCTTTTATGAAGAGACCAAAACCTATGAGCAAAGCATAAAAATGATAAACACCCTATTAGAAAGCTCTTACTATCGATTGATACAGGGAAATTATCTATATTTAACCAAAATATTTTTGCAACAATATGTGTCCTTAGGAGAAGAAAATGAGAAAGAGTTGCGAGAATTGTTTGTAAATGATAATACCAGAGAAAGCTTTTTGAAAAAATTTGCTCAGATACCAAAGGATTATAGATAGTCATGTATATTACGAACGGAATGTAGATTTGTATAACTTCCAGTTTTTAAAACTGAGAAATCGGAATTTTTGGAGGTATATGGAAATGAATAAGGAACAGCTATACGCAGCACAAACAGCAATGATTGAATGGTTATCTGACCCTCATGAATTAGGAAAAAAGCCTTTCAAAATTGAATGTGCAGGTGAATTTGATTTTAATGAAATGCATTATTACATTTTCAAATTCAAAGCGTCGTTGCTTGGTAAATGGCTTGTTGGCGTTTGTGGTGGTTTTGAAGATGATGATTTAGAACCATGCGGACATATTTTCAGCAATATGCAAGAATATAATGAAACTACTGCTAAAAATGAGTGTATTACAATGGTTGAAAATATTATGGCATACTGGAAAGAACAAGCCGCCAAATATAATAACCAATAATACAAATTTGAATTTGGAGGGGAATAACATGAATAGATTAGGTGTAAAGCTAATTCTTTCAATCGTTTCTTTTTTGGCAGTCAATATCTGGCTTATAGGTAAGGGTGTAGCAAAGGGCGCTGCTGACTTTTTCATATCTGCAACGGTTGAGGAAACAATACTATTTATCATTTTACAGCTATTAGTTGTACTGATATATTTTATATATCCTCTTACGGTAAAAAAATATAAAATCATTTACTGGTCTGTATCTGAAGCCTTAGTCATTATTACAGTTCTCTTTTGGGGAATATTTATTGTCGGTCCGATTTGGTTAAAATAAGCAAATTTCAGTTTGTAGAATCAAGAAAATCGGTATTTAAGGAGGTCTTGTATGAAGAAAATCGTATGTACAATGCTATGTATTATGCTTTTATTTGTTTTGAGTGCTTGTGGTGGAGATGTCAGTGAAGTAAAAACTCATAATGTTGAATCTGAGAGCTATTCAGAAGAGGATATTAAAGCCGCTATTGACACAATAAAAAAGGAGTTTAAGAGTGACTGGAAAGGATGCACTCTCACAGAAATTTACTATGCCGGAGATGACTGCACGAAAGATCATAAAGATTGGGCAGACAGAAACAATGCAGATGAAGTCATTGTTTTATTATCTTCATTCGATGTTGATTCATCTGGTGGAGACGGGTCTTTGAATCCAAATAGTACATACAGTGATTGGAAGTGGATTTTAGTTAGAACAGATGGCGGAAAGTGGCAGCATGTTGACCATGGATATTAAGTCAAATTCCAGTTTGTAGGGAACAACAGCTAAGACAATTTTATAATAAAACAGCGTCAGAGCATTTATGTGTAAAAGCATGAATGCTCTTTTTTGTCCTTTCATGGACAAAGAACAAGAAAGCAGCTTTTGGACAAATTGTCCAGAAGTTCAAATAAAAAAGAAGGAGGATACCTGATGTATAGCAAAAATGGTATTCCGTGGGTAAGACCACCCACACAGGACAGGAAGCATAGAGAAAATAATATCGGGAGGACAGAACAATGGTCGATGAATTGACGCAGGAGTCGTTCCAGACAGGAAAGGCGATTGTGACTGTCAGCATAGATCTGATTACTGCATGAAAAATAAATTTTGTTGAGGTTAAATTGAGATTGACTTTGTATTGTATAAGTATGAAATAAAAAGGAATCAGGTGATGTACAATGATAAAGCATAAAATATGTAAAATCCTTCTTGTTATACTGGCAATTTTTTTATGTGTGGCTTTTTATGAATTGCTCGGAATCTGCGTTGCATATAAAAAGCAGCCGGAAGTGTCCAATACAACCAAAAAAGAAACAAAAAATGGGTCATGGAACGAATGCAGTGAAAATACAGAACGGGCAGTAATCATAGAAAAGAATCCAGAAGCGCTTTTACAAAGAGTGCGTTTGATCAAGAATGCAAAAAAGGAAATTATTTTTTCTACTTTTGCATTTCAATCCGATGAAAGTGGAAAATTGATTTTAGGAGCACTGCATGATGCGGCAGACAGAGGTGTACATATTCGTCTGTTAGTAGATGGAATGGAGAGCTGGATTGATATGGAAGGAAATCCGTATTTCTATGGACTATCTTCCCATGAGAATGTTGAAATTAAACTGTATAATAAGGCCAATCCATTGAAACCGTGGAAAATGATGGGTAGAATGCATGATAAATATTTGATTGCAGATGGAAAGAGATATATTCTTGGGGGAAGAAATACACACAATTATTTCCTGGGTGATTTTCCGGGACATAAGAACTATGACAGAGACGTGTTAGTGGTTTGCGATGAACCTGAGAAAGAAAATTCAGTTAACCAGTTGTCAGAGTATTTTGAAACCATATGGAATCAGGAAGACAGTGGTTATTTTCATAACAATAAAAAACTGGCAAATAGAAAATCTGTAAAGAACGCAGTTTTAGAGCTGCAGAACAGCTATCAGAAATATTTTGAGGAGAATAAGGAAAGAATCTGCGAGACCGATTATACGGACGAAACTTTTGAGACAGAAAAGATTACATTAGTGTCAAATCCTATTCACACAGGTTCCAAAGAACCAGTAGTGTGGTATCAGTTGGGAGAATTGATGAAAAATGCAAAAAATCGTGTGAAGATCCACACGCCATATATTATCTGTAATGATATGATGTATAATACATTGGAGGAGATTGCAGAGAACGTTTCAGATTTTTCTATTATGACAAATTCAGTTGCGAATAATAGGAATCCATTTGGGTCTGCCGATTATGCGAAAAACAGAAATAGAATCTTAAGTACAGGAATTAATATCTGGGAATATGAAGGCGGTTATTCATACCACGGAAAAAGTATTCTGATTGACGATGATCTGTCTGTAATCGGTTCCTTTAATATGGACATGAGAAGTGCATATCTGGATACGGAACTGATGCTTGTAATACGCAGTAAAGATATTAATAAACAGTTGGAAGAGGGCATGATGGAATATGAAAGAGTGTCCCGACAGGTATTGGAAGATGGAACCTATCGTGATCCGTATCATGTAGAGCCAATTGAATTGACAAAGAAGCGTCAGAGAAACGTACTTTTGGTACAGCATCTGCTTGGATGGGCAAGATATCTGTTCTGATAAAGGAGGAAGAAGATCGTGTTTCAAATATTAATTGTAGAAGATGATAAAGAATTAAGCCAGCTATTCCAAAAAGTGCTTGAGAAGAATGGATATCAGGTCAAAAGTGCATCGGATGGAGCACTGGCATTAGAAATATTGGATAAAGAGTATATTGATCTGATCATTTCTGATATTATGATGCCGGTTATGGATGGTTATGAACTGGTGTCGGAACTCCGTTCAGCAGGATATCAGATACCGGTACTTATGATCACTGCGAAAGGTTCCTTTGATGATATGCGCCAGGGATTTCTTTCGGGAAGTGACGATTATATGGTAAAACCGGTAAATGTGAATGAAATGGTTTTAAGAGTCGGAGCACTGCTTCGCCGTGCACAGATACTGAATGAACACAAAATTGTGATCGGTTCAACAGAGTTTGATTATGATGCAATGACGGTTACAACTGATAAGGAAAGTCTTGTTTTGCCTAAAAAAGAATTCCTGCTTTTATATAAGCTTGCAGCTTCGCCAGGCAGAACATTTACAAAACAACAGTTGATGGATGAAGTATGGGGATACGAGACGGAGGCAGACCCACATACGATAGAGGTACATATAGGAAGAATCAGAGAGCGTTTTAAAGATAACCCTGATTTTGAAATCGTAACAATGCGTGGAATTGGATACAAGGTGGTGAAAAAATAATGGAACAAAAGAAAGAAAAAGGATTGCGGATCCGATCCTGTCTGACTGGTGCAATCTGGCTGGCACTTGTATTTTCAACAGTCATATCTGCTTTATTATTTGCTTTTTTGAATCATTTTTTTAATCTGCCGGGCAGCATACCTGTGCTTGGCTGGCTTTTGATTTTCAATACATTGATTGCAGGGCTGATCACTTCCTTTATTAATGCAAAGTTACTGGAACCAATTACCAGACTTAGTAAAGCAATGAAGGAAGTTTCTCAGGGAGATTTTGAACAGCATTTGGAAACGAACAGCCGTATAGCAGAAGTTGGAGAATCTTATCAAAGTTTTAACGTTATGACAAAAGAACTTCGTGCAACAGAGGTGCTGCAGATGGATTTTGTATCTAATGTTTCTCATGAGTTTAAGACCCCGATTAATGCCATTGAAGGATATACAATGCTGCTTCAGGGAGAAGAACTGTCTCCGGATCAAGAGGAATATGTAGAAAAAATCTTATTTAACACCCAAAGACTTTCCGGATTGGTTGGTAATATTTTGCTGTTATCCAAGTTAGAGAATCAGAATATACCAATGAAAAAAACAGAATATCGTCTGGATGAACAGATCCGCCAGGCATTTCTTTCATTGGAAACAAAATGGACAGAAAAAGAAATTGGTTTTCAGGTAGAATTGGAGGAAGTTAAATATACTGGGAATGAAGAACTTTTTATGCATATCTGGATAAATCTTTTGGATAATGCGATTAAGTTCAGCCCTTCAAAGGGGACAATTACGATGTTTCTGAAACAAGAACAGGATTCTGTTAAGTTCATTCTGGAAGATGAAGGACCAGGAATAGAGGATGATGTAAAATCCAGAATATTTGACAAGTTCTATCAGGTAGATGGATCTCATAAAGCAGAAGGAAATGGCCTAGGTCTTGCACTTGTAAAACGGATTGTAGATAGTGCCGGAGGAACAATCAAAGCAGAAAACCGTGAATATGGTGGATGCAGATTTGTTATAGAGCTGCCAAAGCAGAAAGATGAGATTATATAGTTTTAAGATAAATTAGAAGATGGGAGAATTTATATGACATTTTATCAGGAGTTGCAGTTAAATCAGGCAGGTTCTAAAAACCTGTTGAAAAAGAGTGAAACACTAAAAGAAAAATTATATCATATGTGGGTATATCTGGTGAAGATAGCTGTTACAATAGCATTTTGTTTTTTCTTTGTTAGTATTTTCAGCATCCTATTTGGAAATGAGAACAGCATTGTAGGTGTAGTAGTCTTATTATGTCTCATGGTGTTTAGAAATGCGGATCTGGGGATCCGTACCGGACAATCTACGATGCTTTTGGCTTTGTTCTTTGTAATTATGACTGTATGTCCGCATTTAGCAAATCAGTTTTCACCGGTATCGGGAATGCTGTTAAATATTGCGGCACTGGCTGTGTTGATTCTGTTCGGATGCCATAATCCATTCATGTTTAATCAATCTACATTGGTTCTTGGGTATCTGCTGCTATATGGTTATGATGTTACGGGAAAAAGCTATCAGATGCGATTAGTCGGAATGGCTTTAGGTGCAGCACTTACCTGCTTCGTATTTTATCGAAATCATAAAAACAGAACTTATAAAAGAAATCTGAAAGATCTGATACAAGAATTTGATATCACTTCTTCCAGAACAAAATGGCAGATATGTCAGATTTTATGCGTACCGATTGTCATTTGCATTGCAGAACTTTGTAATATGCCACGTGCAATGTGGGCTGGTATTGCGGCCATGTCCGTGATTTTGCCGTTTATGGAAGATATGCACTACAGAGTCCGTAAAAGGATTGTCGGAAATATTGCAGGTGTTATATGTTTTACAGTATTATATTTTCTGCTCCCTTCGTCAATCTATGCATATATAGGAATTCTTGGTGGAATCGGTGTAGGATTTTCAGCAAAATATGGCTGGCAGGCAGTATTTAACACATTTGGTGCTTTAGCCATTGCTGCAGATACTTATGGACTACAAGGAGCGGTTAGTCTTAGAGTGATTCAAAATGTTTTTGGTGTTGTGTTTGCTTTAGCATTTTGTGTTATATTTTATTGGTTTATGTCTAAAAAAAAGGAAAGTGAGGTGACCGTACATGCAGAGTGAAGTGAATCAGGAAGAAAATTTGAATAGAATTATTACGGTTCCTTATCTTCTTTCTTTTTTCGGCTTTGTCTGATTCCGGTAATTATATGGAGTTAACGTGAAAAATATGGACGTGAAAAAATAAAATGCTATAATAAAAAGAATTGAGACAAAGCAGATGAAAATCTGTGACACAAAGCTAAAGGGCTTGTAAAACGAAAATATTGAAATGTGTTTTAATCGAAAGAATAAGGAATTTGACGTATGCAAAAAACAAAATGTTATCTCGCCGCATTGGTGTCTGGTGTACTTTTAGTAACTGGTATTTGGGCTGGATATGGACAATCTAAAAAAAACGATCACCTTACCGTGTATCTGTGGGAAAATCGTTTAATGAAAAATATTGCTCCTTATATCCATGAGCAGTTTCCAGATCAGGATATTGAATTTATTATTGGAAATAATGACACTGATTTATATAGCTATTTTAAAGAGCATGGTGAGTTGCCGGACATCATGACAGTACGTCGATTCTCTGGAACGGATGCGCAGGATTTACAGCCATATCTAATGGATTTTGCTTCTTATGATGTGGTTTCTAAGTACTATTCCTATGCAGTGGAATATTATAAGGATACAGATGATGAAATTCAGTGGTTGCCAATCTGTGCAATTCCGCAGACGATTATTGCCAACAAGACACTGTTTGATCAGTATGGAATCAAAGTTCCGGAAAATTATGAAGAATACGTACAGGTTTGCCAGCAATTTTATGATAAGGGTATAAAACCTTACTCGATGGACCTTGCAGAAGACTGGTCAAATCAAGAAATAATTCAGGCGGCAGCGATTGGTGAATTTACAAGTTTGTATGGTATTGACTGGCGAAACAAAGCCGAAACTTCAGCTGGTGAAATAAAATTTGACGACGTACTATGGAAAAGAATTTTTTCGGAAACAAGTCAGTTTCTTAAAGATTCGCATTTTAGTAAAGAGGATATTAATGTTAATATTAATACAGGAACTCAGATGTTTGTTGAAGGAAAATCAGCAATGTTTCATGGACAGCCTACAGATATGCAAAAATTACAAGATCAGATGGATGCGGAACTAATTCGTATTCCTTATTTTTCACAGACTTCAGATAGTTCTTTTGTGTATATGTTCCCATCCTTAAATATTGCATTCAATAAAGAATTGGAAAAAAACAAGGAAAAACTGGATACAGCATTAGATGTGCTGGATTGTATGATTTCGGAACAGGGACAAAAACTGATTGCAGATGGAAGTGGTGTGATTTCGCTTAACACAGATGTTCCATCAATGATGCAGAATGTATCAGGCTTGGAAGAAGAAATTAAAGATACTTCTATTTATATCCGATATTCTGCTCAAAAATCATTCGATGCCAGTCTTGAAGCTGTTCACGGAATATTATCAGGAAAAATGGATGAAATGCAGGCTTATAATGCTTTTCGTAGTGCAATGAATAGTAAAGATTCAAAAGAAAAAAGTACAGTGAATTTTGAAAACGAGTATTCCATTCTTCTTACGGATACGACAAAATCTATTTTGAAAAAAATTAATCCAAAATGTGCTGTTGAGCAAATAGGGGATACAACATTATCTAGTGCATGGATTGCGGCCATGTCAAATGGGCAGCAACCGTCAGCACCAGAAGACTATATAGAGGTTGAAAAATAAAGTGCAAATAGAACAAGAGATAATTAAGAGAAAAAAAATAATAATGCCATTGTTTGTCATAATTTTCATTCTTTCAAGTTTTGTTTTTGTAAAGTTTCTGTTGAATAGGATGAATACATATATTGAGGTAAATGGAGAAATCAGTATGGAAGCTGTTGTCGAACAGATTCAACAGACCTATGATATGCAAGTGAGTGGATACTATAGACAGTTACATTTTGTTGAGGGCTATCTGTGTAAAGAGAAGAAAATATCCCTTGAAACAGAAAATAACCGAATCTTTTTTAATGCATGGGAAAAAGAATCTGAGAGTACACTTTTATTTCTACAGGAAAATGGAAAAGCTATAACCTCAGATGGAACAAAACTGAAAGTTGATATGCCTAGTAAGCTTTTGCTGGATTTGAGAAATGGATCTAATATTGGGAAATTGGTCGCTTTGGAATTTGAACAAGTGAAAAAAGACGGTTATTTGGTAGCAATTCCATGTCAAGAATATATGATTAATGGGGAAACTTATACAGCGATTGGAACAGTGTATGATCATTCGAAATTAGACTCCATGTTAAATCTTGGAGGATATGATGGAAGTGCATATCTCTTCATGTTGGATGATGATGGAAATATTACTTATACGAACCAGAAGGATGACATTTTTTTTCGAAATTATTCATTACTGAAACATTTGAAAAGTGATCATGCTATAACAGAAAAAGAGTTTGATTCTCTGAATAAAAAGATTGCGGGGGGAAAAAAGGGAGTAGAACTTTTGGGGAAAGATGAGCCTTATTATTTGGGATATTGTCCGATAGAAAGCAACAATACGATGTTGATTTGTATTGTAAAAAAAGCGACAGTAGATAATGTGTTGAAAGAATACCAGAAAACGATTGGGCTTACTACAATGCTCATGACAGGATTTATACTCTTGCTTTTTGCTGGATTATTCTACAGTATTTCCAGATTCAGTATTGCAAATCAAAAAGTTAAATTTGAAAAAAGAAACAATGAGCTTCAGGCAATGGCTATAAGCGAAATGGAAGAAGCTAATAAAAATCTGAAAAAGGCTAAGAACATTGCTATTGAGGCTCTACAAACCGCTGAAAATGCAAATAAGGCAAAAACAGATTTTTTGTCCAATATGTCGCATGATATTCGCACACCTATGAACGCAATCATTGGTATTATATCATTAATCAGACATAATGCCGGCGACAAAGAAAAAGTTATAGAGTATGCAGATAAAATAGCTATTTCTTCTCAGCATCTATTAGGAATTATTAATGATGTTTTGGATATGAGCAAGATTGAAGCAGGAAAAACAGTTTTCAAATATTCTGATTTTTCTATTCTGGATTCTATAGAAGAACTCAATACAATATTTCATTCACAGGCAAACGAAAAAAATCAGAGTTTTATAATCACAAAAGAAAACCTTAAACATGAGTGGGTAAATGGCGACAAGGTTCATCTGATGCAGATTTTCAGTAATCTGTTGTCTAATGCAATAAAGTACACACAGGAAGGTGGAATAATCCAGTTTATAGCAGAAGAAAGTGAGACAAACTCTTCTACATATGGAAAATATCATTTTATAGTCAGTGACAATGGTATGGGAATGTCTGCTGATTTTAAAGAAACTATCTTTGACGCGTTTACTCGTGCAGAAAGTTCCGTAACAAACAAAATACAGGGAACTGGTTTGGGAATGGCAATCACTAAAAATCTGGTTGAATCGATGGGGGGAACGATTGAGGTTGAAAGCGAACCAAATCGCGGAAGTAGTTTTGAAGTAATCTTAAATCTAAAAATTGTGGAGAGCAGAGTAGTTTCTTCGACAGAACAGATAGAAATGAATGAGACGGATAGTGATATTCTGGATGGAATGCGCATCCTTTGTGCAGAGGATAATGAGTTGAATGCAGAAATCCTAATGGAATTATTAAAGCTTGAAGGTGCAGAGTGTACTATTTGTGAAAATGGCAAAAGGATTTTGGAAGCATTTGAACAGTCCGTGCCCGGTGAGTATGATATGATCTTGATGGATGTACAAATGCCTGTTATGAATGGTTATGAGGCAACGGAGGCAATCCGTAGAAGTTCACATGAACAGGCAAAGACGATCCCGATTATTGCCATGACTGCCAATGCATTTTCAGAGGATGTGCAGCACTCTCTCGCTGCTGGAATGAATGCTCATATTTCAAAACCAGTTGATATGAAGTTGCTGAAGAAAACCATAAGAAATATAAAACTTGGGATGGAGGAAGCCCAATTTATTGATCAATAATCACTAAAGAGAAATAAGAAGGACAAGAAACAAAAAATACTCATTGTAGATGATTCAAAATTTAACACTTTTGGCTATCAATACTCTGTGCAGATAAAAGCGAAGGTGGAAAATGGTAGCCAGATGTATAGTCTGAAACTGCATACATTGTGGTCTCCTATGAAGAAAGACGGATATATAGGAATCATTGGATATTTTGATGCTGTAAATTAAATATGTAGATTATTAATCATAGAGTGTATGGATTCAATCAATTCCATATATGCATTTTATAGGTGAAAGAGATTATTATACAAACATACTTGAACGTTTTAAAAATTGTTTTCGATAAGTCGGATTGTAAATTTTTGTGTTAATAAATTATGTGGAAAAGATACTCCGAGAATGACGTTTGGTAAATTGGTTTAACATGGTGGGATAAAGTAAAATATAATAATACATCTTTTGTTTACGTTTGAATGTATTGACAACACCCTATAGTGGATATAAAAAGGCATGTAGTCTTATTTAGCATTATAAGGATAATGAAAAGTGTCAACACTGTTGACATAATTATGATGGATGAACTATCTTAGAATTGTTTCCGCATGTACTATAATTAAGATGTCTTTAAAGATGAAGTCACAAGGGGGTAGGTGCATCTAGTACCGTGTTAATGTGCGCCTGATACTTTGAACTTGCAGAAAATACTTGGTCACTCCCAAATTGACACTACCATGCAGTACGCAATGGTGAATCAGGGTAATGTAAAAATGTCACATCAAAAGTATATGATTCAGAAAGGAATTTTATGACTGATTTTGATAAACAAATGGAAATGGTGTTATATCATTCAGATGAAGGTGATGTATCAGTTGATGCATATATAGCGGATGAAAGCATTTGGGTATCTCAGAAAGGTATGTCTGAGATATTTGGGGTGGATAAGTCCGGAATAAGCAGACATTTGAAAAAATATTTGAAACAGGTAAATTAGATGAAAAAGTGGTTGTTGCAAAAATTGCAACAACCACGAGGCATGGAGCAATAGAAGGAAAGCGGACGTTGGATTATAGTTGATGAGAATAAGAAGAAAGATTACTAATGAGACCAAGTGGACAGAAAAACCGAAGTCCTAAACTACCTGAAACAATACCCCAAGATGGCGAAATGGATGAATATATGCATTTGCTGTGGCACAATGGGCTATAACCCTGATATGCCAGAAAAGATTATTTCGAGAGATGGCAATGGAGAATATAACACTGTATTTTCAAGAAACATAAAGAAGTATTTTTCTCCACTGAGAGTAAATGACATGGGGATGTGCGCCATTTGTCAGAAATATTGGAGAAATAAATAAGTATTTGCAAAAGGAGACCTCTTATTTGAAAAAGAAAAAGGATGAAATAACCATCCGTTCCAGTGCAGCAGAATATTTAACCTATGTTGCCTCTATCGGTGGTCAGCAGGACAGTATTGAGATGCGCTATGAGGATGAGAATATATGGCTGACACAGAAGATGATGGCCACATTGTATGATGTGGATGTTCGTACAATCAATGAGCATATTAAGAAGATTTATTCCGACTCAGAGCTTGAGGAAGATTCAACTATCCGGAATTTCCGGATAGTTCAAACGGAAGGTTCCCGTCAGGTGACTCGTGATACAAAGCATTATAATCTTCAAATGATTATTGCGGTCGGATTCAAGGTTAATAATGAGCGAGCGGTGCAGTTCCGCAAGTGGGCCAATGGTATCGTGAAAGACTACACTATTAAAGGCTGGGTCATGGATGACGAACGTCTGAAAAATGGTGGCTCTGTGCTTACAGTAGAATACTTTGACCGCCTGCTTGAGCAGATTCGTGAGATCCGTCTCTCTGAGCGGAGATTTTATCAGAAAATAACGGACATCTATGCTACAGCTCTTGATTATGACCGAACAGCAAAAACAACAAAGCAGTTCTTTGCAAAGGTTCAAAACAAGATGCATTATGCAGTTCACGGACATACAGCAGCAGAGTTGATTTATGAGCGGGCTGATGCAGATAAGCCACACATGGGATTAACTACTTGGGCAGCAGCGCCGGAAGGCAAGATTGTAAAAAGTGATGTGAGTGTTGCGAAGAATTATCTTTCAGAGAAGGAAATGCGTTCATTAGAGCGTATTGTATCTGCTTATCTGGATTTGGCAGAGGATCGGGCGGAACGTCATATTCCAATGACGATGGAGGATTGGGCAAAGCGTTTGGATTTATTCTTGATGGCCGACGACAGAGATGTTCTTCAGGATGCAGGCAAAATCACTGCTGAGATTGCCAAGGCAAAAGCTGAAACTGAATTTGAAAAATATCGTGTTATTCAGGATAGGCTGTTCATGTCTGATTTTGATAAGTACATGTTGGAATTGGAAGAGAATGCGAAGAAGTAGCATGAAACCAGTGATGATGTGGATGGGTTCGGATGAGTAACTTCCAGACACAAATCGGTAATTCATAGAGTGCTGTCTTTTCATGTGAAGACCGTCTGCTTGCTAAGCAAGAAACCTTGAGTTTATGCGGTATTTAGGTGGTTCTGACGGATAATGTGTACGCGAATAGTTGTACCTATTGTTGTGAAATGAGTTCGTAGTTGGAGAAAATAGAATTATATGAGAAAAAATGACAAATTTCCATTCGCTATGACAAAGAAATCATTGGTTGTGTATATTGTTTTTACAGTTCTTATGGGACTATTTCTGTTTTTTGTCATAGGAGATATGGCTGGAAAATGTGCGGCATGCATTGTTTGTCCGATGCTCATTGCATATTTGCTCTATGCGTATTGCAAGGAAAGTAAAGCAGATACGAAAGCTCGTGAGATGAAAGCACAATATATGAATGGCAGTTATTTTGAAAGCCCTGAGTGGCATGAGAAATATGTAGCCTATCTCAATGAGCACCCTTTTGAGAAACCTAAATATCAAAGCATGAAACTGGATTTATTAAAAAGATTTCAAAGACGGGAATATCTTGTTAATATGATATTGCCATTGTTCCTGATGTTTTGTACCTTGTGTCTTATTCCTTTAGGGCGTTATTATATGGCCATCATAGGATTTTGCCTATTCGGATTCTTTTTTTGGCTAGAGTTTTCACTGTATATAGGAATGCCGGTACGGAAGTGGTTGAAGGGCGATATTGATTATGAGGAGCTTGAAGCGTCATATTTAAAAAGTAAGATGCTTTTCTATAAAACAAATGCATTAGCATTTGGAACTACACATTTACATGGATTTACAGAGAAAAAAATATATGCAATAGATTATCGGTTGGTGGAAGGAATATCAAGAAAAATAGTACGTCTTAAGAAGTATGAGGATGGAATTTATAATACGGAGGAGTATCAGCATTTTGCAGTTATTCATGTCAGACTGCCAAGAAGCGGAAACATTTACGATGTTGAGATCGAACTAAATGAGTTTCAGGTTCAAATGGCAATTGATAAGTTATCCACTTGCAAAATTGGTGAAGATTTGATAGGAAATCTTTCTGTAAACGAGCATAAAGAAAATGAATAAAAAAAGAAACGAGTGAGCCGCTTGAGTAAAAACTGTACGGTTGTAAAACTCATTTTCTAGATACATTTTATAACAGAATTAGATGATTTGTCAATCCGAGTATTTGAAAACTTGTCCGCCGGAATATCGGATGTTCCGCGCAAATGCACAGATGGAAGAGAAATCCGCAGACTACCAACAAAAGAAGATTTGGAATAATTAGGAACAAAGTTATGACGAAATATTATTTGACAAAAATTATTTATAATGGATTAACTTATTTTTTTATATGGTATAGCAACGATGAAGATGGTTTCTTGCTTTTTAATCAACGGCTGTTAGTTTTTTCTAGTGTCGAAGAAGCAAATATATTTGCGGATAAGGAACATATTATTTTTGAAAAAGGAATAACAGTCTTTTATCTATCTAAAATTACCGAGTTAATAGATAATGTAGAAATATCGCAAAATTGTCAAAGTTTAATAGATACATGGCATTTATTTAGTGATTTATCAAAATCACTAAATGAAGAATTTGTAGGAGATTATAATGATGAAGAAATTGTTGATATTTATAATAAGTTATTCTATGGAAGTAATTTGAAACTTCTAAAAAATGAAGAATATCATCCTAGTTTTAATGTTGATGAAAAAAATAAATGTTTGGAGATTTTTCAAAGTGGGTTATCAATACTAAACAAATATCTTAATTATGATTTTCGTAAATAAAGATATTATTTTGTTAAATAAAGAATATTGTGGTGACGTAGCTTTTGTCATGAAGAAGAGTCCCTCTGAAAATGAGAGATACGTTACAACCTGTACCTGTGGCACACCGAGACGCAAGCGGATGTATCAAGTGGAGAAAATCGCGCTTGTGGATTTATTTCCGTGGACGGAACACACAGAAATGGTCTGCTTACTGTCGCGTAAAGTCCTAGTTTAAGTGGACTAGAGGGCTTTTTTGAAGATTATGTAACTGTGTTTTTGGCAGGAAAAAATGTTTATAGAATAAAGAAATTAAAGAAGGGGCAAAAATTTGTAGATGCAGCGATTGTCTGTTGGAATAGTATCGGTGATATTTGGTTGTCTGCGAACAGATGGACTCTTTGTTGGAAATGAGTTTGTAGTTGGAGGAAATAGAATTATATGGGGAGAAATGACAAATTTCCGTTTGCCATGACCAAGAAATCATTGGTTGTGTATATTGCTTCTATAGTGCTTATAGGACCGCTCCTGTTTTTTGTCAGAGGAGATATGGCTGGAAAATATGCGGCATGTATTGCTTGTCCGATGATCATTGTATATTTAATCTATGCCTATTGCAAGGAAAGCAAAGCAGATATGAAAGCCCAGGAGACGAAAGTGCAATATATGGATGGCAGCTATTTTGAAAGCTCTGAGTGGCATGAGAAATATGTGATCTATCTCAATGAGCACCATTTTGAGAAACCTAAATATCAAAGCATGGAAATGGATTTATTAAAAAGATTTCAAAGACGGGAATATCTTGTCAAAATGATATTGCCATTGTTTCTAATGTTTTGTACCTTGTGCCTTATTCCTTTAGGGCGTTATTATATGGCTATTATAGGACTTTGCCTGTTCGGATTCCTGTTTTGGCTGGAGTTTTCACTGTATATAGGAATGCCGGTACGGAAGTGGTTGAAGGGTGATATTGATTATGAAGAGCTTGAAGCGTCATATTTAAAAAGTCAGATGCTTTTCTATAAAACAAATGCATTAGCATTTGAAACTACACATTTACACGGGTTCACAGAGAAAAAAATATATGCAATAGATTATCGGTTGGTCGAGGGAATATCAAGAAAAATAGTACGCCTTAAGAAGTACGAGGAGGGAATTTATAATACGGAGGAGTATCAGCATTTTGCAGTTATTCATGTCAGACTGCCAAGAAGCGGAAATATTTACGATGTTGAGATCGAATTAAATGAGTTTCAGGTTCAAATGGCAATCGATAAGTTATCCACTTACAAGATTGGTGAGGACTTGACAGGAAATATTTCTGTAAATGAGCACAAAGAAAATGAGGCTGTAATATAGCCAATGCAGTATTTAGCATTGCCTAAAAAGGATAAAGAAGATAAGGAGACTCCCTGGACAGAAAAACCGAAGCCCTAAACTACCTGAAACAATACCCCAAGATGGCAAAATGGATGAATACCTGCATTTGCTGTGGCTCAATGGGTTATAACCCGGATATGCCGGACAAGATTACTTCGAGAGATGGCAATGGAGAATATAACACTGTATTTTCAATAAACATAAAGAAGTATTTTTCTCCACTGAGAGTAAATGACATGGGAATGTGCGCCATTTGTCAGAAATATTGGAGAGAAAATCATTAAGCAACTTGATATGATGAAATTGAGGCTTGTAGCAATAAGCCAAATAGAAAAGGAGAAAAGACGATGGAATTTATATGTTACCCAAAGTGTTCAACCTGCCAGAAGGCAAAGAAATGGCTTGACGAGAATAGGATAGAATACACGGAGCGTCACATTGTGGATGATAATCCTACATATGAGGAGCTTAAGAAATGGTATGAGAAGAGTGGACTTCCGCTCAAGAGATTCTTCAATACGAGCGGCATGCTGTATAAGGAGATGAAACTGAAGGACAAGCTTCCGGACATGAGCGAGGATGAGCAGTTGCAGCTTCTTGCGACAAATGGCATGTTGGTGAAGAGACCGCTTGTCGTTGCTGAAGGTTTCGTGCTGACTGGATTTAAAGAGAAAGAGTGGACAGAGATGATGCTGTAGTAGGAACGTCCCCGTGGAGAAAAAATGAAAAAAATTGATGTAAACAACAGTTGGGAAATGCATCGCGTAGGTGATGACGATTGGATCACGGCGACAGTGCCGGGATCGGTGTATGGGGATCTGCTGCAGGCGGGCAAGATGGAAGATCCATTCTGGAAGGACAATGAGATAGAATCACTGAAGCTGATGGATTACGATTATGAGTACCGCACCAGCTTTTCGTGTGATGATGAGCTGCTGGAATCGGATGAAGTTATCCTTCGATTTGAAGGGCTGGACACCATTGCGGATATCACGCTCAATGGTGTGAAGCTTGGACACGCCGACAATATGCACAGGACATGGGAGTATTCGGTAAAGGATATCCTGAAGCAGTCGGATAATATATTAAGTGTATATTTTTATTCGCCGACAAAGTTCATCGCAGATGCATTTGCGAAGGCTCCAACACGGGGAATCGAGGATGCCATGAATGGATTTGTACATATCAGAAAGGCTCACTGCATGTTTGGCTGGGACTGGGGCGCTCACCTTCCTGATGCAGGAATATGGAGACCGGTCAGCCTGCTTGGAATTGATACTGCACGGATAGATTATGTTGAAATCCTGCAGCATCATGGTCAGGACACAGTGGAACTTGATATAAAGCCGGAGATAGAATTTGCCCGGAAGCATATCGGTTCTGGATCAGAGACGGGACAGCTGGGTGTGAGGGTGCGAGTAATTGATCCGGCTGGAAACGAAATTATAAACAAGATACTGAATGAAGATAACACGAAGAATATACATATAGACAACCCACAGCTCTGGTGGCCGCGTGGGTATGGTGAGCAGAACCTTTACAATGTTTCCGTTGACCTTGTGAAAGATGATGGTACGGTGGTTGACAACTGGACGAGAAAGATCGGCCTGCGGACAATAACCATGGACCGTACAAAGGACAAATGGGGAGAGAGGTTTGCCACCTGCGTAAACGGTGTAAATATATTTGCCATGGGTGCGGATTACATTCCGGAGGACCATCTTCTTGGACGTGTGACACCTGAGACCACAAGAGCTCTGCTTGAGAAGGCGGTATTTGCGAATTTCAATTCTATACGTGTGTGGGGCGGTGGATATTATCCTGACGACTGGTTCTATGATATGTGCGATGAGATGGGACTTGTGGTGTGGCAGGATTTCATGTTTGCGTGTGCTGTCTACGATCTCACACCAGAATTTGAGGCAAATATCACCGCGGAATTTATTGACAACTTAAAGAGGATCCGCCATCATGCGTCACTTGGGCTTATGTGTGGCAATAATGAGATGGAGCAGTTTGTTAAGGAGAGAAAATGGGTGAGCAAGGACAGCGAGGTGCGGGACTATATTATTATGTACGAGCGAATTCTCCCTAAGATCATGAAGCAGTATGCTCCACAGGTATTCTACTGGCCAGCGAGCCCGTCCTCAGGTGGTTCATTTGATGATCCGAGAGACGAGAACCGTGGTGATGTGCATTATTGGGCTGTGTGGCATGGTGATAAGCCATTTTCTGAGTACAGAAAGTTTTACTTCAGATATATTTCCGAATTCGGTTTCCAGTCATTTCCTTCAAAGAAGACTGTTGAGACATTTACGGATGATGAGCGTGATATGAATATCTTTTCATACATTATGGAGCGGCATCAGAGAAATGGCTCGGCAAATGGAAAGATAATGAATTATATGCAACAGACATATAGATATCCATCTGATTTCGAGACGGTTATCTACGCATCGCAACTTCTGCAGGCGGATGCTATCAGGTATGGCGTCGAGCATTTTCGAAGAAACAGAAATGATGACAGGTGCATGGGAGCAGTGTACTGGCAGTTCAACGACTGCTGGCCGGTTGCATCCTGGTCCAGTGTGGATTACTGCCAGCGCTTAAAGGCGCTGCACTACTATGCAAGACGTTTCTTTGCTCCGATCATGATCTCCTGTGAAGAGGAGGGCATGCTTGGAAGCGGACAGGAGCTGGTGAGACTCCCATTTGAATTCCCGAAGTCCATACGCCTCTGTGTGGCAAATGAAACCATGAACACAGAGAAAATACTTGTGTCCTGGCAGTTGAGGGATGCGTCAGCTCGTGTTCTTGAATCCCACGAGGAGGAGATCACTGCGCCAGCGCTGACGAGCGTGTGGCTTGACAAGGTTGAACTTCCTGGTATCGACATTTACCATCAGTATGTGAGCTATCAGGCAAGCATGAAAGGACAGGTAATATCAGAGGGGACTGTCATATTCTCATATCCGAAGTATTTCTGCTACGAGGAGCCTCATTTGCAGGCGACAGTGGATGGCGACTATATCACAGTCAGTGCGGATGCTTATGCGAAGAGTGTGGAGATCCTGAACCAGAATGAGGATCTGATCCTGTCGGATAATTATTTTGACCTGAATGCAGATTCAAAGACTGTAAAGGTTATAAGTGGAAGTGTGGATAAGCTGAGGCTTAGAAGTGTATATGATATAAGTTGATCTTGATAAGAGAGAGTTATAAATGGTAAATGCCAGCGCATTATATATGTGCTGGCATTCACAAGAAAGGAGAAGCCATATGAGTTTTGCATTGTTTCTGGACATAGATGGTGTATTGAATACCCGGACGACAGTTGTGGGGGCGCCCAGTGGGAGAACAGGGATCGATGAGTCCAGAGTGAGGCTGCTGAAAAAGGCGTTAAAACAGTTTGGCGATGCAGCAATCGTTCTGACTTCTGATTGGAAGCTTATGAGAGAAGACGGGGATGACTTCTCATATCTTGTATCTATGCTGGGAAAATTTGGACTAAGCCTGTCTGGAAAGACAACCGATGTCTGGGTTGGCAGAGGAGAGGGCATTCAGAGCTATCTGGCGGAACATCCCGAGATAGATGAATACGTGATACTGGATGACAATACATTTGATTTCGCAAATTATCCTAAGCTTTGGGAACGGCTGTTGCTTACCAATGGCATAGAAAATACCGAATATGCTTCAAAGACACCGGCGATTGAGGCAATGCTTTTTCTGGAGGCTATTTCTTAGTCCTTTCCCATATCATCCTGACTACATAAGGAATCAGAATAACAGGAATTGCCAGATAGGCTAGGAAACTGTAAGCCTTCTGGATGAGTGTCAGCAGGCCGAACTGCGCAATTCCAAAGTCGGCAAGGCAGCAGATCAGCGCAGCTATGATCTCTTTGCGGGTTATTCGGGCTGAGCCTGCAGCAGGACTGATGGCAGGTTTAGCAGGTTTTTTATTGCAAATTCTTGCGACCATTGCGGCTACCATATTCACCGCAGTGGACACGGCACCTAGTATTATAAGAACGGAGATGAGCGGTGTCAGGAATCGACTGCCCACGCCGCTTTGAACCATGAACAGAGTAGGCACACTCTGTTTTGCCATGTCAGGATTTGATGCCACAGTCATTATTCCAAGAACGACAACGGTCATCATGATTATATTTATCACGCATCCTATTCCCATGCTTTTTACCGCGTCCTTCGGTTTGTCAAATGATCTGGCATGCTGCACGAATACAGCTACATTTGCAAGCTGGAAAGTCCCGTACAGGAATGCGGAGTAAAGTGCCTTGCCAAGAGGAAATGCGTCGGAGTTCATGGTCGATGCGGTCTGGCTGATCTCATGTGAGCTCGCGATGATATTCGGAATGTACACGATGAGCAGTCCGACGATGATGCATATGGATAAAACGGATGCAACTCTGCGCACCAGGTCAGTTCCGAATATGGCAACTATGAATATAAATACGCCTATGACGAGTGTACAGACAAGATATGGCAGACCTGTCAGAGTGCTCAAGGTCGCGCCGCCTGTAGCAAATGCCACTGCAGGTGCGACACACATGACACAGATGTACAGCACTTCGAAGAGATTTGAGAATACAGGGGCAAATCTGCCATAGAGGGCATTGTTGTATGAACGGTAGTCATAGACTTCGTGTTTTCTTGCAAAATACAGGCAGTATGCGAAGAATACCGCATTGTAGATCATGGCGATGGCTGGCGTGATGAGACACCAGACTCCATAGCGTACATAGTAGCTGTATATCTGGGCGCCTGATGCGAAGCCGCCGCCAAAGTGGGTGGTGAACCACACAAAGGCAACTCCTAATATTATGGAATATTTACTTTTCGACTGCGTTGATTTCTCCATTATGTGATTCTCCTGTCATTGAATATCAGCTTATTCTTTGTTCCTCATATCAAGTTCGTTCATAGCCTTGACCAGCATATCTCTTGTCACCTTGTATGGATAATGTGCCACATCGGACATATCCGGTATGCGATTCATGGTTTCTTCCCACTCTTCTTCCGTGATCTCTATGTCATTCAGGCATACCGGGAGATGTATGGCTTTGTTGAGCTCGTATACTTTCTCGAATTCATCCATTTGTCCATCAACAATAAGTGCGATCAGGACGCCAAATCCTACAACTTCACCGTGAAGATGATTTTTCTCTATGACAGGGTAATTGGTCAGCGCATAGAATATGGCGTGGGCCAGACCGCTGTTGTAGTCCGGGGTGCAGTCCTTTGTGAGGAAGATAGAGGCAATGCCGGTGGTCACCACTATGGAGAGGATGACCTGTTCAACGTCATACGTGCACAGCCCTTTCTGATGATCGGCAAATGCTTTGGGCCCGTAGGACAGCAGTGGATCCCGGCACATACGGCTTACGGCAACTCCAATCGATGTGAAATGTTCCAGGCGTTCATCCCTGGAGGATATGGTCGATTCGTAGTATTTCGCATAGGTGTCACCTATGCCGGCCCACATATAGCAGCTTGGCGCCTTGGCGATTATCTCGGTGTCTATGAACGCATGCATGGCCGGTCTTATAAAGAAGTGCGGCTTCAAAAATGTGCCATCCGGATTGTACATGATGGATACCGATGTACAGGCAGAGCAGTTGGATGCGATGGTTGGAAATGTAAATACGGGTTTGTCGTCAGTTATGCACAGGCATTTGACTGTGTCCAGTGCCTTGCCGCCACCGACTCCAAATACCATGTCGGCCTGCTGATAGACAGGGAGTGCGCGAAGACGCTCCACATTGTCGTAGGTACAGTCTGCTCCGAACAGTTCCTTTCCAATTATAGTAAGTTTCGTCTTGGCGACAGCCGCAGCTATCTTTTGGTAGGCGGCAGCTAGAGCTTTTTCCCCGCCGATTACCAGCACGGTGCGACCGTAAGATTCACATACAGGTCCGATCTTGCTGTAGATATTGCAGCAAGGGTGAATATATGATACAATGTCCGAAAAGTCGGAAGAAGCAGGGGGACATATTTTGAAGGTATATGAGAAGATATTTGCAAGGCTTGACGAACTGAGTATGAGCCAGTCAGAGCTTTCGAGGCGAACGGGGATTTCAACCAGCACGATAAATGACTGGAAAAAGAAGAAGATCAATCCACAGGCGGACAAGCTGGTTGTTATCTGTAAGGCACTTGACATGTCATTGGCAGAGCTTCTTGGAGAAGACGGGGCTGAGAACAGCAGCGTCGATTATAGTGCTGATGAGAAATATCTCATTGAGTGTTATCGCAGATCGGATAATTATGTGAGAAAGCATATGCTCAGATATATGGAGCTTATTGACAAGACAGAGAGAAAAGCGACCGGGACACCACAGAGAAATGTTGCCGTTATACAGGATGTGGATGGGAATAATATTGTGTTTATCAATGATATTATTTTTATGGGTAAGCAATCAATAAAGTGGAACGATGTGGAAGCATATTTAAAAAGATTTGTTGGAGAATTTTATTGGATTTCAGATACGGAAGATGAGATTTATATAGGGGCTGATTTGCCTGATGAGTATGCACATTCAGAATATACCAGAGTATTGAAAGGGGCAAATGCTAAGGCAAAAGCGAACGCTGCCCAGGGAATACCAGAGCTTATTGAAATTGCAACAGAAAAACGGCATACAAAAAATTCAAAGAAAAAGCATGAAAAGGATGCAAAATATGGCTGGTATAGGTATGAATCCCGCTTTGCTTTGCCTGTGTACAGTGAGCGTAGAGAAGTAATAAGATATAATGTTTATCATGTGGCAATGATTATAAGGCATAGTGAGGATGGAAAAAAATATTTATACGATATTATGAATATAAAAAAAGAAACGGGCAACCTTTTCCAGTCAGATGACCTTACTCAGTAGAAAACCCATTTCTTAATGGAATAAGAATAAAACATGCTACAGGAAAAGTCAACAGTTATATTGAGGAAGGATATAGATTGAATTTACAGGAGACATTAAAACACTATTTTGGATATGACAGTCTGAGATCAGGACAGCAGGAGCTTATAGATGGAATACTTGCAGGAAGGGATGTGCTTGGAATTATGCCAACCGGAGCAGGTAAGTCGCTTTGTTATCAATTGCCGGCTTTGATGATGGAATCCGCCGGGAGGGGAGTGACGATAGTTATCTCACCGCTAATATCACTTATGGTAGATCAGGTTAAGGCACTGAACCAGGCGGGAGTTCACGCTGCGTATATCAATAGTACATTGACAGAAGGACAGATCAGAAAAGCTTTGGAATATGCCGGACAGGGCAGATATACACTCATGTATGTTACCCCGGAGAGACTTGGCACTGCGCAGTTTCTGGATTTTGCCGGCAAGGCAAGTCTTGCAATGGTGACAGTTGATGAGGCTCATTGCATATCCCAGTGGGGACAGGATTTCAGACCAAGCTATCTGGAAATAGCGGATTTTATAGATAAGCTGCCAGTGCGCCCTGTTGTGAGTGCGTTTACCGCTACAGCAACAGATATAGTAAGGCGGGATATCGTCCAGAATCTTAGACTTGAATCTCCTGTCACGATTGTCACAGGATTTGACAGACCGAATCTGTTCTTCAAGGTTGTGAACAGGAAAGGCGGACGTGATACGGACAACAGTGTATTGAACTATGTCAAGAGACATGAGGGAGAGAGCGGGATCATATATTGTGCTACCAAGAAGAATGTGGAGAAGGTACACGAATTGTTGGTGGCACATGGAATATCTGCAGGTCGGTATCATGCCGGATTATCGATGGAGGAGCGCAAGAGGAGTCAGGAGGATTTTACATATGACAGGCTCAGTGTGATGGTGGCGACAAATGCATTTGGCATGGGTATTGATAAGTCAAATGTGAGGTATGTGCTTCATTATAATATGCCGCAGAGCCTTGAGTATTACTATCAGGAGGCTGGAAGAGCCGGACGTGATGGTGAGGAAGCGGAGTGCGTACTGTTCTTCTCAAAGCAGGATATCATGATAAACAAGCGTTTGCTGGAACATAAGGTCAGTTCTGCAAATGCAGGCATAGACGATGATGAACTGCGGGCAAATGACCAGCGGAAGCTGAATCAAATGATACGTTATTGTGAAACGGATCAGTGCCTGAGACAGTATATACTGAGGTATTTTGGAGATGAAAGCCCTTGCACATGTGACAAATGCAGTAATTGTGTTGTGACGGAGGAAGAGACTGAGCAGTCATACATAACAGACAAACGTGCTGTGAAAAAGATGGCGGTGATGGCTGATCTGACAGATGAGGGAATGGAACTGTTTGAACTTCTCCGGGCTGGACGCCTGGAGCTCGCAAGGAAGCAGAATGTGCCGCCATTTATCATTTGTTCGGATAAGACTCTCAAGGATATGTGCATTAAGTTGCCGAGAAACAGTGAGGATATGAAGAACGTATATGGTATGGGAGTGCAGAAGACGGAGAGTTATGGAGAGACATTTGCAGAGATTATAGACGAATTCTGCCTTGCACATACGGAATATGTGGAGAGCATGAAAGCGGAAGCTTTGGATTCTGACAATTCTGGTGACTTAGGGACACAAGGTGTGGAATCGGAAAAGCAGCGCAGAAAAGAGAAAACAGTCAGGAAGAAAGAGTTCTATATTGATCCGAACATGCTTGATGATGTGGAGATCGTCGATGAATGTATTGTTTCTGAGCTGGCGAATCGTATAAATGAACTGAATCAGAAACAGGGAATCACAGGCATGAAAAAGCTGACAGCGGCATTTATCAATGGTCTGCTACAGCAAAATGGCTACATTGAAGAACTGGACATGGATGATGGCAGCAAGACGAAGCGGGTTACCTCAAAAGGGGCGGAGATTGGAATTCGTGAGGAAGAGCGGAAAGCGAAGTTTGGCAGAAGATACTATGCAATCACACATAGCAGGGAGAGCCAGAAGGTGATAATAACTCTGCTTAAGGAGTATTTTTTCACAGGATACGGTGAGGGAATAGTGGAGTGAGAAAAATATTATTCATCTTAAAGGGACCGAAATCGATACGTTTAAAAAGAAAGTGATAGATTACTTTATGATTAACAATAGATTGACAATAATGAGGTATGAAGATAATGGTATTTGAAACTATATACAGTTTGTATGAAAAAGAAGTAGTAAACGAGATTAAGAAATTAAAAACGGATGAAGAAATAAAATTTATTGAAAGAAAAGGAATTATACGAGATATTGTGTTGAAAAGGTTGGCAAAAGCATTAAGTGTGGCTGTATACAGAAATGGAAAGATAGAGGATGTACATGCGGGGGAATGCGAAGGGGAAGACTATTTTAGAGGTATACCGGATAGTTGTATGAAAGCAATTAATATTGATGTTTGTAATAAAATATATACGATGTTAAAACTATTGCTTAGTACAGATGAGGATGATTTTAAGATAGCTAATGCAGTTCTAAGATTCTCAGAGATGTGTGCGTCAGATTGGAATGAACCAGAACTGGATGATAGTATATACAATAAAGAACTGCTTGATTTGTTGTAATCATTTTTAGAAAGAGGATCAGACATATGAAGATAATAAATGCAACACCAAAAGACAAAGAAGAACTGCTCTCACTCTATCACGCCATGATAGGCGGACCATGTGAGTGGAGCGAGAATTATCCTGACGAGAATACCATAGCATTTGACCTGAAGAATGAGGATCTGTTTGTTATGAAGAATGACAAAGAAGAGATTGTGGCCACAATATCCATAGATCACGACGATGCTGTTGAGGCACTTACGTGCTGGAGAGCAGATCTGGCTCCATCGGGAGAACTTTCAAGGCTGTGCGTCAGGAAGGATATGCAGGGACAGGGAATTGCGAAGACTATGATGAACTATGCCTGTGATGTCCTGAAAAGCAGAGGCATGAAGGGCGTTCATATACTTGTCAGAGAAGGACATGTGGTGGCGCTTTCGACATACGCCAAGATTGGTTTTGAAACGGTTGGAGAGTGTGATCTTTTTGATAAGCATTTCGTATGTATGGAACGGGGATTCTAAAGAGGTAGATATTGCAAGTTATAGGATGCAGCTGCAGCTATATTGTAATATAATGGGGGTGTATTGTTTGATGAGTTATAGAGATGAGACATTTCTATTATATAAGAATGACGAGTGGAGGTGCACAGAATGATAATTACAATAGGCAGAGAGTGTGGATGTGACGGCGATGAGGTGGCAGCAAGACTTGCCTCAAAATATGGTATAGCCTGTTACACAAAGAAAGAGATAATAAGGCTGGCAAAGGAGAAGGGTGTGTATGACAAATATCCGTTTTTCTTTGGAGAGAAGGCTATAGATTCTATGATGCAGTCGGTGTCAGATGACTTTGTCGTGAAGAGAAGAAAGACCCCGGAGGAGGTACTTGAGAGATTGCTTGACGGACAGGATGGCGTTGTAGTGGGAAGAGCCTCGGACTTTGCATTCAAGAACAGGAACGATGCAGTGAGAATATTCCTGTGCGGAGATAAAGACAGCAGAATAAAGAGGATAATGGACAAGCATGGCATATCAGAATCAAAGGCAAAGAGTATTGTGGAGGAGACTGATGCCAAGCGAAGAAGCTATCATGACTATTACTCAGGAGAGAACTGGGGATATTCAGGACATTATGACCTGTGCCTTGATGAGGCGAAGCTCGGCGTGGACGGTGTCGTGGAGATGGTTTCAGCGTATATGAAGGTGATAGGCAGAAATTAGAATTGAGCTTGGCGGAAGATATATGGTATGAGCTGGATTGACAGGCTTTAGGCATTACTTGAAAGGTGTAGATATGGGGAAAAATACAACAGGAAAATACAGTCTTCTGGTACCGGATGGTGAGTATTCATTTAGGGTACTGAGCCCTGTGGTCATGCATGACCTTGGGCTTGATATGATATGCAGACAACTGTCGGCAAATGAGTCTGAACAGAATTATATAATGGGAGTTATGTCACGGATATATGCAGATCCATCTGTTACAAAGTACAGAGGTGGTGTGTTTGACGACATAATTGGAAATAAAAAACTCAGAGACGACATGATGGAGATTCTTGGGAAGATAAGCTTTCTCAAGGATTACGGCAGCTTTAAACGCGATTATGATGAGAATTCAGGTATATGGGATCTTATGCACAGACTTGATGAGATAGGCGATTACATAGAATGCGTAGATTCGTTATATTCCTGCCTGAAGGATAAAAACTTGCATTCCGAGGGATTTACAGGTCTTAAGGAGTATGTTCAGAATATATATGAGGACAACGGTTTCAGTGAGCTGAAGAAGGACATATCAGAGCTGAAAAAGGTGAGTGGTGAGGTTCGAAGTATAACTATAGGAGTTAATCTGAACAGCAGATATGAGGCTGATGGCGTTGGCTTGATATCTGTAAATAGTAAACAATTTACGAGGGGCGGTGTGCTGAGCAATTTCTACGGTCATTTGATGTCCAGAGATAAGATAAGTGACAACCTCGACGCTAAGAGTGACTTCAGATTTCAGCCGTTAGATGCGGTAAATGAAGCATTATCCAAATTTCAGCAGGAACTTCAGGGAAGAGTGGTAACTGGAGGTGCAAATAACTTGGCGGCAGGAATGGTTGGTATTCCTGATTCTGACAAATCCAAAGATATTACGCGGTATACAGACAGGGTAGTCACCAAGCTCATAACAAGAATTGTCAAGAGGATGAGGGAGACGTTAAATAAGTATGTGTCGATTACCATAACTGATATGACGGATCTCATACCTGAGCTCACTTACTATATAAGATGGGCTGAGTACATAGAAAAACTGCAGAAACGCGGCGCAGCATTTTCCAAGGCAAAGGTTGTGAACTCTGCATATCAGCCGAACGCAGATATTTCCGAGGAGGACGATTCAAAGAGCAGATATTATATGAAGGCTCGTGGCATATACAATATCAAGCTTGCGGCATTTGACACGGAGGAGTCGGAGCACATAGTGACCAATGATCTGGACTTTGACAGCGAGCACAGAGTGTATATTCTGACAGGAGCAAATAGGGGTGGAAAGACGACCATAACCCAGACGATAGGTCAGCTTTTTGTACTGGCTCAGGGTGGTATATATATCCCAGGTGATGAATTTGAATTTGCTCCAGTGGACTGCGTATTTACACATTTCCCTGCTGACGAAGACAAGACCCTGGATCTTGGAAGACTTGGTGAGGAGTGCAAGAGATTCAGGGAGATATTTGACGGTGCGAATGATCGCAGTCTCATACTTCTCAATGAGACGTTTTCAACTACGTCATTTGAGGAGGGCTATTATATAGCCAGAGATTCCGTGAGAGCGATTCTGACAAAGGGAACGAGAACGATATACAACACCCATATGCATAAGCTGGGCTTTGATGTGGATGAGATGAATGAAGGGTGTACAGAGGGCAAGGTATATTCGCTGATCGTACACAACGAGGGCTCACAAAGATCATACAAGATAGAGATAGCGCCACCTGCTGGTAAATCATATGCCAGTGACATAGCGGAGAAATATGGTGTTACATATGACATGCTGGTGAATAAAGAAAAATAGTTGGCTGTATGCACTGCTTGCGGATGATATTACAGACGATATGTGGGCAGTTTAGAGTCATATAATATGAATTGTCTACAGTGAAGATATTGGAGGGTATAGGATGACAGAAAAGCATACAGACAAGAGAACAGTACTTATAGTGGATGATGACGCTGATCTGTCTATGCTGATACAGGATATGCTGGAGGACAACGGCTATGCTTTTCTGTACGCAGCCAGCATAGACGATGCATATGAAGTGCTGACAGATAACAAATGTGATCTCATACTTCTGGATATCAATCTTCCCGATGGTACAGGTTTCTCATTCTGTAAAGAACTCAGGCATACTTCGCAGGTGCCAATCATATTTGCAAGTGCAAGGACGAGTGAGAATGACAAGGTGAATGGCCTTGATATGGGTGGAGATGACTATATCGCAAAGCCGTATTCACTGAAAGAGCTTATGTCTCGTATCCGTTCGATACTCAGGAGAACTTATGGTGTTGATGACAATAAGTCTGAGATGTTGACCCTGAACACAGACGGGAACGAGATAGAGATCAACAGGCACGCACGGACTGTGAGCAGAAACAAAAGTAATGTGGATATGAAGCCGAAGGAATTTGACCTGCTTGTATACATGGCGGAGAACAGAGGCATGGTATTGACCAAGGAACAGATCATGAGTGCCGTGTGGGGGGTGTACAGCGATGTGGAGCCATCCACGGTTGCGGTGCATGTAAGGTGGCTCAGGGAAAAGCTTGAGACGGATCCTTCACATCCGCAGCTTATCCGTACGGTATGGGGAACGGGATATGTGCTGGGAGATAGTGAATAGACAAAGACAGTGAGAATAATATGAGCTTGTAAGGTGGATGTCCACTTGGCAGCTATAGGGAGTTTATATGAAGCGACATTCAGTAAGAAGCAATATAATAAAAATGCTGATCGTGTTCATGTGCGCTATAACCATAGTTTTTGGTTGGCTGTTCTACAGGGAGAAGCAGGACGAGACACGGCGGATAAAAGATGATGAATATGGGCAGTATATAGTGGAACTGAATGAAGTGAAACAACTGTATGATTCGGGATCCACAGATGCTGACGAAAAGCTTGACGCTGTAATGAATGAACTCAGGGAACAAAAGATAGATACCGGCAAGTCAGGACTTAGGAATATAGTGATCATGTATATCGTTGTCTTGTGTGTTGTGATTGTATTATTCCTGTACATATACGTGTGTGTTCTCAGGCCATTTGACGAGCTGGAGGATTATGCATCACATCTGGCAGCAGGGGATATGGACACCGAACTTAAGTACAGACGGGTAAATATGTTCGGAAGCTTCACGTGGGCATTTGACCATATGAGAACGGAGATAGTGCATGCAAGGCGTAGAGAGCAGGAAGCGATAGAGAACAACAAGACAGTTATAGCCACGCTGTCACATGATATAAAGACTCCGATCGCATCCATAAGAGGATATGCGGAGGCATTGGTCATGAATATGGATGCCACCCAGGAGCGCAGGGAGAGGTATGCGTCGGTCATCATGAAGAAATGTGATGAGGTTACGTCCATAACGAATGACATGTTTATTCATTCCTTGCATGATCTGGACAGACTGGTGGTAAAGAGTGATGAGGTTGAGATAAAACCTCTGATGGAACAGATCCTGTCAGATATAGGACTTGGTATGAATATCGTGGTGAATGGAGATATAACCGAGGCAGTGCTTGAGCATTCAGATTCGGGAAGAGTGGTTCAGGTGATAGAAAATATACTGTCAAATGCCTCTAAGTATGCCAGAGACACAGAGATAAGTATTGTTACGGAATGTATATCGCCCGAAAAACTTCCAAGGAATGTCCATGTGAGCGGCGCTGATATGGTATACAGGCTGTCCATAAAGGATCATGGAACAGGAATCCCGGATAAGGACATGCCGTTCATATATGAGAAGTTTTATCGAGGGGAAAACTCCGGTGATGAACCTGGAGCGGGCCTTGGACTATTTATTGTCCATTATCTCATGGACAGAATGGGCGGAGATGTGGAACTTGTAAATCATGCTGATGGCCTGGAGGCAGTGTTATATTTTGCAGCAAGAAAGGTTTGTTAAGGACTTGTTAATAAATAGGGTGATATGGTTGTAGCACGGTGGCGAGGTGAAGATCTGTAGAGGATGTCTGAATGCCCCCGTGCTACAACTATAAAAAGGAGAGAAAAATGGCAGATATAATTCTTCAGGCAAGAGACCTTTGCAAAAGCTTTTCCAGTGAGGGCGTGCAGAATCATGTGCTCAACAACATGGATCTGGATATCTATAAGGGAGATTTTACAGTCATCATGGGAGCGTCAGGCTCGGGAAAATCCACACTGCTTTACAGTCTGTCCGGGATGGACAGACCGACTTCGGGAAAGGTCATATATGATGGCGAGGATATAACAGAATACAATGAGAAGCGCATGGCAGAACTCAGAGTGTATGAGTTTGGATTTGTGTTTCAGCAGATACATCTTGTTAGTAACCTCAGCATTAGAGAGAACATACTTGTGCCGGGTTATATGAATAAGGATACGAGAACAAAAGAGACTGAAAACAGGGCTGATGAACTCATAAAAAAGATGAATATAGAAAGTGCTGCTGACCGACTTCCTGCACAGGTGTCCGGCGGAGAGGCACAGAGGGGCGCTATTGCCAGAGCGGTCATCAACAGTCCGGGTATCCTTTTCGCGGATGAGCCGACAGGCGCATTAAACCGCAGAAATACCCAGGATGTGCTGGACCTTCTCACCGAGCTCAACGTGGAGGGACAGAGCATACTCATGGTTACCCACGATGTGAGGGCTGCTATCAGGGCGAACAGGATCATCTACATAGAGGATGGAAGGATCATAGGTGAGCTGAAGCTGTCACAATATATTGAAGAAGATCGCAAGAGCCGTGAGAGCCAGATAGATGCATGGCTTGGTTCCATGCAGTGGTAGGAGGTGCCGGGATGAGATATATCATGATGGTGCTTCGAGGAAATATGAGAAGAAACAAGGGCGTGCATATAAGTGTGTTCGTGCTTATGCTTATCATTTCTCTGGCATTCTGTTCAGTGCTTTCTTACTACACGAATTCCATAAGGCATGATTCGGAAGCTATGGAAGAGGTTGGTTATGGAGGTATGCTTGCCGCACTTTATGGGGAGAACAGGCTGGATGCCTATGGAACAAGTGCAGACAAGATAATAAAGAATATTGGCAAATGTGATGCGGTGCAGGAAGTGAAAGCAGCAGATGTTGTATATCTGCTGCTTAAGGACTGCAATGGAAAAGGCGGAAACAGCAGCTTCGTTTTGAATGATACAGACAGCGTGCTCACATATGATCAGTATGATGTGGATAACAAAATGACAGATCGCCGGCTTGAAAAAGGTGAGGTAAGTGTGCCGTTCAGTTTCATAGGTATGTATGACTGCAAGATTGGTGATACAGTCGAGCTGGGCAATGATAACGGTTCTTATACCTTCAAAGTTGCGTCATTTTTCGAGGATCCATATATGGGATCTTCGGTCATGGGAATAAAGACGATATTGATCTCAGATGAGGATTTTGCGGATCTCAAGGCAAAGGCTGCGGAAGATCATAGAAGCGGACTGGAAGATGACGAGAGATCCTTTGAATTGTCAAAGCTTATCATAATAGATAAAAAGCCGGGCCTGGACCTCACGGAGATGGAGTTTGAGAGAGAACTGAATAATGTGAGTGATTTCGCGTCATATTGCTGGATAACTTTATCAAAGGAGCAGGCGGGAAGTTACATGCTTCTTATGACAAAGGTATTCTCCGCGGTGCTGCTTATATTTGTTGTGCTGCTTCTGGTGGCGGCTATGATAGTTCTAGGACACAACATCGGCAGCAGCATAGAGATGGATTTTGTTAACATAGGAATACTCAAAGCGGTCGGAATGACAAATGCATCGGTGAAGCTGGCGTTGCTTGCCGGGTATATGTGCACTGTGGCGGCTGGACTGTTTGCTGGAATACCACTGGCCATTCCGATACTAAAAATTATAAATAGTGCCACAAGATCTTCTTCAGGACTTGAAGTTCCGTTTGATATTAATGTAGGACTTGTGCTGTGTGTCATATTGGCGATACTGCTTCTGGTAGCAGCATTTATCATGTTGAAGACAAGGAGAATATCCGAGGCCACACCTATAAAGGCGATAAGAGGTGGACGGGACAGTGTGCATTTCTCAAGCGTTCTGAAGCTTCCGGTCTCAGGCAAGAAACTTGGTGTGAGTCTTGCATACAGACAGTTTATATCTGAGAAGAAACAGTATGCCGCAGCCATCATAGTGACTGCTATACTTGCCATGTTCATGATACTTATGAACGATATGATGCGCTGGTTTAATTCACAGAATATGCTGGTGGATATGTTTTCAGTCACGAAGTATGACCTGACTGCTTCGTTTGTCGATGAGGATACGCAGAAGGATATAGAGAATGTTATATCAGAACACACAGCGTATAGAAAATATCAAATGTCCAGCGAGTACCTTCTGTTCGATGATGTGCAGATGTATTGTTATATAGTGGAGGACCCTGATATGATCAACACGATAAGAAAGGGAAGAACCTGCACATATGACAATGAAGTGCTGATAACCCAGTATGTGGCTGATGGATTTCACATGAACGTAGGTGACACAGTCACAGTCAAGCGCGGCGGCGTGGCAAGGAAGATGGTGATCTCCGGCATATACGATTCGGCAAATGATATGGGCAAGAACTTTGCAATTAGTAAGGCTGCATATAGTAAGTTTGCCAGCGAAGAGACCGTAAGTGAGTCTGGTGTCAGTGGAGCTGCCAAAAGCAGTTCAGATGAAGAGGAATGGAGCGGCAAAGGAATATGTTATGATCTTGACAATACTGATGAATGTGATGCGATAATCCAGGAGATAGATAAGAGATATGGCGATAATCAGGGCATCACGTATTCAATACATTCAGCAAAGGATGATTTTGAAGAAGTGGCGGGTACAGTCAACATTGCAATACAGGGACTCACATTGCTCACATATATGTTGGGGGCTGTATTCGTGATAGTCACGGTCATAATCGTGTGTGGCAAGGTTCTCATGCGTGAGCAGAAGGATATCGGAATATACAAGGCACTTGGATTTACGTCCTTCAGACTCAGATGCCAGCTTGCGGTCCGCTTTATCGTGACGGCAGTTGTGGGTTCGCTGCTTGGTATAGTTCTGGCACTTATCGTCAGCAAGCCATTCTTCAAGGCAGGATTTGAATCATTTGGAATATACAGTTTTAATTTAAGTACAAGCGTGATATCACTGGTTATACCATTGGTATTTATGAGCGTGTTATTCTCTGTGGTAGCATTTATCAGAGCGGGGAACATCAGAAAGGTTCAGCCGCAGGTGCTCATCGCAGATCAGTAGAAGTATATAGGAGAGTGGAACTATGTATACAATGTCAGTAGACAAGGTGGGTATATATAATGGATAAGTTGATCATATATCTGATATGTATAAATATACTAGGAGCTGTTCTTGATGGAGTGACGGCTGCGAGACGCAGGAGAACAAGCCATAAGGCACTCAGTGTTCTGCTGGGGGTCATAGCCATTGCCGGTGGTGCCCCTGGCATGATAATAGCATTTGCGTTGTGTGACAGGACTGCATCCAAGACGAATATGATGCTGAGAGTGTTCACAGTGTGCGTGTGTGTGATAGAACTTGCAGTGTTCATGACTTGGAAGCTCAGACCTGTGGGCAAATTGAACTTTGCATTCTGGGATGTGTTTGTGGAATACAGGTGGACGTTGTGGTTCGTTGCGGCAGTGAGTGTTGTAACATTTGTCATGTTCGGAATTGACAAATACAGAGCGGTCAAGGGAGGATACAGGATCCCCATAGCGGTCCTTCTCGGTATGGCATTTGCCGGGGGAAGTATTGGTGCTCTGCTTGGAATGGTGGTGTTCAGGCATAAGATAAGGAAGAATTATTTCTCGGTTGGAGTACCACTTATACTTGTAATGCAGGTGGTGCTTTTGATGTGTGTGGTTAATCTGCTGTAGGATCCGCAAATATCCCCAGTTCAGGCGGGTAGTTGGTAAATGCAAAGAATGCAACCGCGAGAATAGCCAGGATGGTCATGGCAACGTAGTCGTTTGTGCACATTTGCCTGGATTCTAATCTGTTTTCGGTGCGCAATGCATATACAACCCCGGCGAAATAAAGTGCGATATTCAGAAACTCATAATTCCTGCCCAGTACACCATTTAGAGTGTAGAAACAGACCACAATGAATGCCATACCTGACAGGATACCGACAGTCCTTGCTGGAAGATAATGTTCCGGCAGGGGCTTATCTTTTATATGCGCCCAGAGAAATTCGATTAGCGTAAGCAGGAGCATAGGGAAAAATATGAGTTTTAGATGCTCCCAAGTCGACTCGTTCACTGCCGAGAATAGTCCGACAGCGGGATTGTCATTTGACCACTCGTATGTGAAATGCAGCAGCACTCCGAGGATCGATATGAAGAAAAAACGAAAAAAATTGAGTTTGTTAGTAGTTGCCATAGAGCGTTCTCCGATGAAAACTAGTGCTATATTACATAGTATATGACGAATATGGTATTTCATGTAGCGGAGAAACCGAAATCACCGAAATTAAGATAAACATAATTGGGATATATTGTCGGTGATGTTATAATTATTTCAACGAATGTTTTGTTTAAAGGGGAAGTGTATATGCGTTTGATCCATTTATCTGATCTTCACATAGGAAAGCGTGTAAATGAATTTTCTATGTTGGAGGATCAGGAGTATATATTAAAAGAAATACTGGGCATCATCGATGATGAGCAGCCGGATGGAGTCATCATAGCCGGGGATGTATATGATAAGTCTGTGCCGAGCGAGGAGGCGGTGAAACTGCTGGACAGCTTCCTGACTTCGCTTGCAAAGAGAAAGCTGCAAGTATATATCATCAGCGGCAACCATGATTCGGCGGCCAAGCTGGCATTTGCATCAAGTCTGATTGATCTCAGTGGAATCCATATATCGCCGGTATATGATTCGGCACAGATAGCCATGATGGGAGATGGGCTGGTCAGACCATATAAGCTGGAGGATGGAAAAGGACAGATGGCGAACATATACATGCTGCCATTTGTGAAGCCGGCAATGGTCAGAGCGGTATTCCCTGATGAGGCGGATTATATAAAGGATTACACGGATGCCTGCCGTGTGGCGGTGGAGCACATGGATGTTGATGAGAAGGTTACAAATATCCTTGTGGCCCACCAGTTCGTGACCGGGGCTGTGCGCTCGGAGTCGGAGGAGAATGTGGGCGGTCTGGACAATGTGGATGTGTCGGTATTTGACTCATTTGACTATGTGGCGCTGGGGCATATACATGGACCGCAGAAGGTGGGCAGGGAGACTGTCAGATACTGTGGAACACCGCTTAAGTATTCTCTTTCGGAGGCTAACCACACCAAATCGGTGACAGTTGTTGACATCCCTGAGAACAAGAAAATAGAGATAAGGACTGTTCCGCTTGTTCCGATGCATGAGCTGCGCGAGGTAAAGGGAACATTTGACGAGCTGATGGACAGGCGAAACTATGAGGGGACGGCTGTGGATGATTATCTGTATGTGGTTCTCACGGACGAGGATGACGTGCCGGATGCTTTGGGAAAACTCAGAACGGTCTATCCAAATGTGATGAAGCTTGGATACGACAACACCAGAACCCGTGTGACACAGACGATAGACGATGGCGCTGTGCTTGAAGGGAAAAAGCCTATAGATCTGTTTGGAGAGTTGTATGAGAAGCAGAACAACAAGGAAATGAGCGATGAACAGAGGAGTTTTGTTCAGGATATTATAGACGTTATATGGAAGGAGGAGCGCTTATGAGCGAAGCGAATAACTCAAATGCGCTCCGACGACCTGCCCCGCTCGCGGAGGCGAGAGGGGCGATACATTGTGAAAGGAGGCCTGGTGATGAGACCCATAAATCTTACGATGTCGGCATTTGGACCATATGCGGGAGTCCAGATGCTTGACATGGCCCAGCTTGGGGCTGAGGGCTTGTATCTTGTGACTGGGGATACAGGTGCGGGAAAGACCACGATATTCGATGCCATCTGTTATGCGCTGTATGATGAGCCGAGCGGGGCGAGCCGTGATGCGAGGATGATGAGATCAACGTATGCCGATGTGGACACAGATACCTACGTTGAGCTGACATTTGATCATATGGGGAAGACTTACAGAGTTAAAAGAAATCCTTCCTATGAGAGACGTAAGAAAAAAGGTGAGGGAACTACCCTGCAGGATGCGGCTGCAGAATTGTATCTGCCGGATGACTCGGTCATTGCCAACAGAACGAAGGTAAATTCATATCTTCAGGAATTGTTGGGTGTGGACAGAGAGCAGTTTTCGCAGATATCTATGCTTGCCCAGGGTGAGTTCAAGGAACTGTTGGTGGCGGAGTCCGGGGACAGACAGAAGATATTCAGCAAGCTTTTTCACACATCAAGGTATTTTGTTCTGCAGAAACGTCTTCAGGATGAGACGAGAAAGCTTCAGAGTGAACGGGACGATATGAAGAAGAGTATAGAGCAGTATATATCCGGGATAGTCTTCGGAGAGGATGATCCTCTGGGGCTCAGTGTCCAGAAGGCAAAGGACGGCCAGATGCCAATTGATGAGGTGATCACACTCATCGGAAAGCTTATTGTAACGGAGAAGGCAAGAACGGATTCATATGAGAAGCAGATCAGTACACTTGAGACCCGGGTTGGGGAACTTGACACGCTGATAGGCAAGGCACAGCAGACAGAGAAAGCCAGAGTGCAGCTTGAAAAGGCACATTTGGAGCTTGCAAATGTACAGAATGACAGAATTGCTGCTGAGGCAGAGCTAAACAGGACAAAGGAAGCGTTCCCAGAGACAGAAGAGCTCCAAAGGCAGGCAGCAGTTATAAATAACGAGCTTCCAAACTATGAAAAACTGGACGAGAAGCGAAAAAATATTGCAGACGAGGAACAGCTCCTGCAAAGGCAAAATGAACAGGCAGAGAAGGGCAGAATGCTTGTGACAGACAAACAGAAGAGCATAGAAAAGCTGAGACTGGAACAGACACAGCTTGCGGATGCGGGGGAGAAAATAGTTGCAATCACGGCATCGAGGGAGAAGATGGCTGACGCTGTTGACTATCTGAATGGCATAAGCAGACTGCTCATGGAATACAGCAGAAGAAAGCAGGCGGTGGACAAAGCACAGAAGCAGTATCTGTTTGATAATGAGATGTATACCAGAAAGCAGGATATGTATGAGCATATGAGCACGCTCTACAGGAATGCCCAGGCGGGAATCCTTGCAAAGGATCTGAAGGAGGGACAGGCGTGCCCTGTGTGTGGTGCGACGGAGCACAAACTCCTTGCATCGCTGCCAAAGGAGGCTCCGACAGATGCGCAGTTAGAGGACGCGAAGAAGGATGCGGACAGAGCACGCGACAGGGCAAATGCTAGCGCTACGGATGCAAAGGTAAAGCTTGCCAGTGTCACTGAGATCAGAAACAGCATCATTGAGCAGGCCAGGAAGAAATTTGACACCCCGGAGGATATAGACGGTCTGCCGGAAAAGGTTGAGAAGAATATAGAATATTACGATGAGAAGATTGCCGATACTGACAGACAGATCGAGGCTGAACGCAAAAGGGTCAGCAGAAGGGATGAGATTGCTGCAAAACTTCCTCAGGAGGAAGAAGCATTTGCCGGGATGCAGGTGAAGCTGGCGGAGCTTGAGAGAAATATATCGGCGCTCACGGCAAAGGTTGTCTCAGACAGAGAACAGGCGACAGAACTGGCCGCGGGGCTCAGATTCAGAAATCGGAGTGAGGCGGAAACGAAGATGAATGAGATTCTTGGCAGAGCAAAGAAACTGCAGGATTCATTTGACGCCGCTGAGAAGAGATATAATGCTGTGATCCAGGATATTAAGACACTGGAGGGGCAGATAAAGGCTCTGACAGACACGCTGGAATCAGCAGAGAAGCTCGAACTTGCTAAGCTTGAGGAAGATAAAACCGCAGTGAGAGATGAGCTGGGAAGGATCAGACTTCTCATGCAGGATGGGAACAGCCGCATCCGTGCAAATGAAACGGCGATGGCGAATATCGGCAGAAAGTCCAATGAGCTTTTGGCAAAAGAAAAGGAATACGTCAGTGTGAAGTCGCTCTATGACACTGCCTCAGGGAATGTATCCGGCAAGAATAAGATAAACCTAGAGGCATACATACAGATGTCGTATTTTGACAGGATAATTCAGCGTGCAAATCTGAGATTCCTGAAGATGTCAGACGGTCAGTATGAACTGGGGCGTGTGACGGACAGCAGTGACAGGCGAAGCCAGATCGGCCTTGATCTCTGTGTTGTGGATCATTACAACGGCAGCAGACGAGACGTTAAGTCTCTTTCTGGGGGCGAGTCATTCATGGCATCACTCTCCCTTGCACTTGGACTCTCCGATGAGGTGCAGGCTTCGGCTGGCGGAATTCAGATAGATACGATGTTTGTGGATGAGGGCTTTGGCTCACTGGACACAGAAAAGACTCTGCCACAGGCATACAAAGCGTTGGTCAGCGTGACCGAGGGACGCAAGCTGGTGGGAATAATATCGCACGTGACTGAACTCAAGGAGAAGATTGACAAGCAGATCGTGGTGGAAAAGGACAGAACCGGCAGGGCGAAGGCCCGGCTGGTGGTGTAGGAATTTTAGTCATCCGAGTATTGGGCTAAAATGTGCTCAAGTTTATTAAAGTCTACACATCTTTTGGTAAGGTTACGATTTTTGTCGGAAAAATCAGTTATGAGAGAGTAGACTTTATTGGCTTTGTTGATTATAGTATCGGAATGATCCCGACACCAGGATAATTGTTTCTGAATAAGAATCTTTCGTTTTGTTTTATCTGGGGTATCGTGAGGGTTTAATTTCAGATTGACTTTAGATATAACTGAGTTGTTAACTGGAATCATATTGTTTAGATTGAGAATTCCTATGATTTTAGAAGAATACTCAGGATGCCTGCTGTTGTGGTCAAATATTTTGATGAAATCAATCTGGCTTTTCATATTTTCAAATTTCTTTTTTGGTGAGGTAAGGGGGATGCAATATTTCTGACCACCTATAAGAATGATTATTCCAAGAAATGGTCGATTCTCCTTACCTACCTGAGGGGAGACTGACATTACGTTGTCATCTGCACGAGACAGATTTCTTATGTATTTTAAATCAATATAGTAAAAATTTAGGATATCCATTATCGCCTTTCTGAGAATATAAAAGAGCTGTGCTAAAATGCACAGCTCTTAAAAACCTTTTTGCATGGTAGGGCTCCCATAAAATTGTTCCATTTTGTATGGTAGAACATCCATATTAAAATTGTTCATTTGTTTTATATGGTAGAACACCCATCTCTTAAAGTTCCCATTTCGCATGGTAAGGTTACCATAATCATATCATACAAGAATTCTAACATTCAATAATGTTAGTGTCAATTAGAGCTGACTTATTCAGTAACTTATTGTGGTCTGAGGATATCCTAAAAAGTGGTCAATATCAAGTGCAATTACTGATATTTTATAAAACGTTTATAAAAGTATACAAAGTGTAGAATAGTAGAAAAATGTTAGCTGTTTGCTTTACAAATCGGAGTTGATAAACAATAATGGTTCATGTATGAATGAATAAGGACGGTACACTATAATGGAACTTTTTGATATATGCGACGAACAGGGCAACCCTACCGGAGACACAGTGGAGAGGAGCGAGGCACATGCAAAAGGCATATGTCACAGGACTGCCCATATCTGGATAGCGAAGCAAGAGAATGGAAGGTATAAGGTCCTTCTGCAGAAGAGGTCGATGGATAAGGATTCTTTTCCCGGAAGGTATGACACTTCCTCTGCCGGACATATACAGGCGGGCGATGAACCGATGGAGTCGGCACTCAGGGAACTCGGAGAGGAGCTTGGCATCAAAGCTGAGGCCGCAGATCTTGATTTCGCGGGAACATTCAGGATCCGGTATGAGAAGGAATTTCATGGCAGAATGTTCAGGGACAACGAGGTGGCATTTGTGTTCGTGTATCAGAAACAGGTGGACATAGCAGATCTGACAATACAGAAGGAAGAGCTTGACGGTGTGTGCTGGTTTGATCTTGAGGACACTTATGAGGCATGTAAGAATCATGACCAGAAGTTCTGCGTGCCGATTGGAGGGCTTGAGACGGTAAGGAAATACCTGAACGAAAGAATACGTTAAAGTTACTGAAAGAATGTTGTGTGTAGTGGATAGTAGGAAAAATGCCAGGGCGTAAAGAAAAGCATTACATATAAAAAATAGGTTGCCAGACTAGTTAGTTTGTGCTAACATAACATATGTTATGGAAAACGACAAGCGCAGTGAAACGATAGAAAAACTGAAAAAAGCAGGTAAAGGGGAATTCCTTAAAAATGGCTACCAGAGGGCAAGTCTTAGAATGATATGCAAGAGTGCGGGAGTTACCACCGGAGCCTTCTACTTTTCATTTGAGAGTAAGGAGGCATTGTTCAAGGCGATACTTGAACCGCTTGTGAACCAATATGAAGCCATGCTTGGAGAACTTATGAAGGGGGAGATTGAGAACCCCGCCACGGGCGTAGATGCAGATAAGATCATGATGCAATTCCTTCTGGCACACAGGGAAGAGGTAATGATCATCATGTATGGCGCTGATGGCAGCTGCTATGAGAATTATCACCTAAAGGTTGAAGAGTTCATGAGACATTCATTTGCGGCATATTACAGGTCGCAGCTTGGATGCGAGCCGGATGAGACTTTGGTTCGCGTGCTGGCGAAGATGCGGCTTGAAGGGGCCATGGCGATACTGAACGAGGATGTAGATGTGGAGAAGAAAATGTATCTGACAGAAAAGATTGGCATTCATGCCACAGGCGGTACAGAAAAGTTGATAGAGAGTTTAAAGAAAGAGGTTCATCGATGATGAACCTCTTATTTTTATGAACATAACAAAACATGACAAATGTTATATTTTATGTAAACGCCGCGCGCAGCGCCTCTCATGCGTTTGCACAATTAAAAAGCAGGAGGAAATGAGAAAATGGTTAGCACACAGAACAGCACAGCAGACAGGTCAAAGGTGGACATAACCGGAGTTCCAGAGACGATGCTCCAGACACTCTATGCCAGGGCGAAAGAATCAAGAAAGCCGGATCATGCCATATATGACGGCAAGGCTATAGAGATAGTGGACAGTCTGGATTATGACTTTTCACTGGCGGACAAGGATCTGGCGATGGGAAGCGGAGTTATAGCGAGAACCATAGTGCTTGATAAGCTTGTATCAGAATTCCTGAAGAAGCACAAGGGTGCTGTGGTTGTGAATATCGCCTGTGGTCTTGACACCCGTTGCTATAGAAATGAGGGTAAATATAAAGGCTGGTACAACATTGATCTCCCGGAGACCATGACTGTAAGGGCAAAGTTCCTGCAGGAGGACGAACCGGTGTACCAGATAGCGGAATCCGCCATGGACGGCAAATGGGCTGACATGGTAGAGTATGCAGGTGAACCTGTGCTGGTCATCATAGAGGGGCTTACGATGTATCTCACAGAAGCTGATGTGAAGAAAATATTCGACATAATAGACAGGAAATTTACTCATGCTACGGTGTTCGTAGAGACTATGGCTCCGTTCATGGCAAAGCATATCAAGGAGAAATCCATCCATGGAAGCCATGCCAGGTTCTCCTGGGGCGTGTCAAATGGAAAGAAGCTGGCGGAGATCATACCGAAATACAGATATATAGAACAGCACAGTCTTGTAGAAGGAATGGCTGAGTTCATACCGGTATATAAAGTCATTGGCAAAATACCATTTGTCAGCAATATATCAAACAAGATAGTAGTGATGGAAAAGTGATGAAAAAGTGTTGACATAAAGTTAAAAGCCCTTTATGATACAGTAAAATGCAAATGACTTGCAAATTTAAAAAAGAGGAATATTATGGCGAGGGAGTATAAAACGAGAATAAGTCAGGCTATAGAGGCATTTGCTGCAGAGAGGCAGGACAGAGGGTTTTGCGCGGCTGATGTAAGTGTGTATTTGGATGAGAATGGCATAGATGCGAATACAACAACTGTATATCGCAACCTTGACCGCATGGTTACCCAGGACAAATTGATAAAGTATCAGAGTGCTGATGGTGGTTCAAGTATGTATAGAATGGAAAAGGCTGATCATAGTTGTCACGAACACCTTCATATGCAGTGTGTTAAGTGCGGAAGAGTCATACATATTGACCGCGATACCATGAATCACATAGCTAAAGGAGTTCAGGAGAGGTATGGATTTATGATCGACTGTGACAGATCGTCGATATGTGGTATTTGCAAAGATTGTCAGAGGCGTTGTGGAGTCGCTGTAGTCTAAACTAAACGTGATTGTTACAGATGGGATTGCATCGTTACGGTCACAACGAAAACTATATATCCCCAAATTCCTACAATGAAAAGGAGGTGTGCAGAATGAGTAAAAAGAGAATAATGTCATGGATTCTTATAGTGTTCTTTGTATCGGGAGTACTTTTCTCTTACGGCTATATTGCGCGCAATGTGGAGCATGACTGTACGGGGCAGGAATGTCCTATATGTATGCATTTGCAACAGGCTGCACAGTTCCTTTCAAATATAAAGACAATGTCAACTACGCCAGTGTTCCTGGCGTTCTTAAGTGTGTTCACACTTGGAGTTGTATTGGTGTATACCCACGAGTATTGTACCTATACGCTCGTTTCCCTGAAGGTGGAATTGCTGAATTGATTTAAAGTACGGATATTGACTGAGAATTGCGTCTGGAAATACATCTAAAGATAAGGGCGAATACTTATTATTGGTGTTTTTTGATCTAGAGGCAGTTTATTAAATTTACCCAATTATAGGCATCAAAATATGCCTGTCAATTTTATTAATCAATTCGGAGGTTTATTGATCATTATGAAAAATAGAATATTTGGCCTTGTTATGGCATCGGTACTTACTGTTTCAGCATTTTGTGGCTGCGGAGCATCAATGACGGCAGCAGATTCTGATCAGAAAGGGGGCAGTGTGCCTGAAAATACGGCAAATGCTGCGGCGTACAGCATTGTATGTACGACTTTTCCTCAGTATGACTGGATCCGCAATATTATAGGCGGTGATTCCGACAAGTTTCAGCTTACTATGCTGCTCGATCAGGGGATGGATCTTCACAGTTATCAGCCAACTGCAGAGGATATAGCAAAGATAGCTGACGCAGATATGTTTGTGTATGTTGGCGGTGAGTCTGATGGCTGGGTGGATAGTGCCCTGAAAGAAGCGACTAATAAGGATATGAAGGTTGTAAATATGCTTGACGCTTTGGGAACTGCAGTCAAAGAGGAAGAGGTAGTTCCAGGCATGCAGACAGAGGAAGAAGAGGGAGGAGAGGAAGGCCCGGAGTATGATGAACATGTATGGCTTTCACTCAAGAACGCAGTGGCGTTGACGAATGTGTTGGCGGATAATATCCAGGCGCTTGATCCAGATAATAAATCTGATTACATGGAGAATGCAGGCAAGTACGTTGATGAACTCAATGATCTTGATGGAAGGTACGAACTAACAGTTTCTAAGGGAAAACGTCAGGCAATTCTGTTTGGTGACAGATTCCCTTTCCGATATATGGCGGATGATTATGGCCTTACTTACTATGCTGCATTTGTGGGATGCAGTGCTGAGTCGGAGGCAAGTTTTGAGACAATAACATTTCTTGCGCAGAAGGTGGATGAGTTAAAGCTTCCGGTTATTCTGACGATAGAGGGTGCAGATCACAGTATAGCAGAGTCGATAAAGAAGACAACAGATTCGAAAAATCAGGAGATCCTGACGATGAATTCCATGCAGTCTGTGACTGCAAAGACTGTAGCTGATGGTGAGACGTATCTGAACGTGATGGAAGATAACTTGAACGTACTTTCTCAGGCATTGAATTAATTGCTGAACAATAAAACAAATTTAGATTTATAGGAGAAAACAAATGTCATATATAACGTGCAAAGACCTGGCAGTGGGATATGATGGACGTGCAGTTGCGTCAGGCCTTAATTTCAGTATAGACAAGGGAGACTATCTCTGTATAGTTGGAGAGAACGGAGCGGGAAAGAGTACCTTGGTAAAAACTCTGCTTGGCCTGTTGAAACCGGTTTCAGGAGAGATAAAGTTTGGCGATGATCTGACATCGCGTGATATAGGCTATCTGCCGCAGCAGACACCTGTGCAGAAGGATTTCCCTGCGACTGTATGGGAGGTGGCTTTGTCGGGAACGCTGCCTAAGTGCGGAGCACGTCCTTTTTATGGCAGAAAGGAAAAGCAGCTTGCACAATCTCAACTTGAACGACTTGGAATATGGGATATACGCAGGAAATGTTACAGGCATTTGTCGGGAGGACAGCAGCAGCGCGTCCTTCTGGCGAGAGCCCTGTGTGCAACTGAGAATCTTCTTCTGCTTGACGAACCGGTAACTGGCCTTGATCCTGTTGCAACGGCACAGTTCTATCAGATGATACAGCAGTTAAATGAAAATGGTGTGGCAGTGATCATGATATCACATGATCTGAGGGCAATAGATTGCGCCGGACATGTGCTTCATATGAATCATGGGGGCTCGTTCTGGGGCAGCAGAGAGGAATATAAGAACAGCAGATTTTGGAACATCATTTCGGTAGAATATGAGAAAGGTGGTGGACAGAGTGCAGCTTGTTGATAAGTTAATTTACTATATGCAGTATCCATTTGTTAAGTATGCTCTTGTGGTTGGTATTCTTATAGCATTGTGTTCGTCACTTTTCGGTGCAACATTGGTTCTGAAAAGATTTTCATTTATTGGTGATGGTCTTTCTCATGTGGCATTTGGTGCAATGGCTATAGGCTCAGTCCTGAAACTGACAAATAACACGGTCATAGTCATGCCGGTGACTGTGGCTGCTGCAATTCTCATACTTATGTCAGGGCAAAATGCAAAGCTTAAGGGAGATGCCGCGATAGCTATGATGTCTGTCGGTGCTTTAGCCGTAGGTTATCTGATAATGAATGTATTTTCCACGTCGGCAAATGTATCTGGCGACGTGTGCTCAACGTTGTTTGGTTCAACCTCAATACTTACATTGACAATGGGAGAAGTGTGGCTGTGTATAGTTATGTCAATATGTGTAATAGCGTTTTTTTGTTTATTCTACAACAGGATATTTGCAGTCACATTTGACGAGAGTTTTACCAGGGCAATCGGGAAAAATGCAGGGGCATATAATCTGGCGCTGGCGGTGATAATCGCTGTGATAATAGTGCTTGCAATGAATCTGGTGGGCTCCCTGCTCATCACGGCGCTTCTGGTATTCCCTGCACTTTCAGCAATGCGAGTTATGTATAGCTTCAGGTCGGTGGTATTATATTCGGCTGTATTGTCAGTTGTGGGAACTTTGGCTGGAATGTTGGTATCCATATTATTTTCAACACCGGTGGGTTCTACGATAGTTGCGTGTGATATGGTTATATTTGCTTTTAACAGTATAGCAGGGAAAGTGATGAGGAGATAAGAATATGTATATGAATAGAAATAGAAGAATGCATGGATGCAGACACAGATTTAAGCGATTGATTATGTCAATATTGGTGCTTAGTATGCTGCTGACTGTCACAGGCTGTGGTGGAGCATCTCAGACTGCGGGCAGTCGTTTGAACACACAGAATGCAGTGGATAAGGTGCTTAATCAGAAAACAGGCGATGGTGATGTGGAAAGTAAGTCGTCAGTGGGAGCCACAACAGAGACGACGATCACAACAGAGATGCAAACCACGACAGAGACAGAATCCGCATCTGTAACTGAGGCGACATCAGAACCAACATATGGGCAGGTTGTGAATGGAGACAGCTCAGTTATAGCGCAATACAAGTCTGAGGGTGTGGATGTGGATCTCACACTTATGGGAAGCGATCTTGTATATGCGACGGTATATCAGATGATGTCAAAACCTGAGGAATATGAGGGCAAGACGATAAGGATAGAAGGAAAGTATTATGCATCCTATTATCCAATAACCGACAAATATTATAATTATTGTCTCATAGCTGACGCTCTGGCATGCTGCAGTCAGGGACTTGAATTTGAACTTGGTGGAGGTGCAGTATATCCAGGCGATTACCCGGCGGACCAGAGTGAGGTGATCGTTACGGGAGTATTTGAAACCTACACAGAGGAGGCTGGACAGACATTTTATTACTGCAGGTTGAGAGATGCAGAATATCAACTGGTATCGACAGAGAATTAGGAGGCACATAGTTGCATCAAAACCAGGAATCACATAGAAAAATATGGCAAAATGACGCAAATATACTAAAAAGCATTAAAAATAGCTAAAAAATGATAAAATTACTTAAAAAAGAATTTGATATATTGTAAAAACTATGCTAATTTTGAATAAAGGTAAATATTCAGCCGTGCAGGATAAGAACAGCGGATTCGACATGCTTGCATGTAAGAATCAGGTGTTCTTATCCTGTGGTGACTCGAATAGAGTCACCGCCCCATACAATGAGCAAAATAGCTGCGCAGCAGCGAAAGAACACGGGAACCGTGCGGTTTTGCGAATGTATGGTCGGCTGAATACATTAAAATACACAGAAGGGATGTGATGAAGTGAAAGAGAAATACAAAGGCGTACAAAAACTCACAGACAATCCGTTCCTCAACCTCTATCATATAGATGCGGTTGACACGGCTGGAAAAGACTTCAATTATTACTTTGCTTCAAGGAATAAAGAGAACGACATCAAGATAAAGACCCACGATATAAAACCGGAAGGAATAGTTATATATGGAGTTAAGCTGGAAGATGAGCCGAAGCTGGTGCTCATAAGGCAGTACAGATACCCACTCGATGCATATATATATGAACTTCCTGCAGGACTGGTGGACGGAGATGAGACTCCGGCGCAGGCAGCAGTCAGGGAGATGAAGGAAGAGACAGGGCTTACCCTTGATGTATATGAGGGCGGAGAAGAACTCTACAGAAGGCCATTCTATATGGGCCCGGGATTTACGGATGAGATGAGCAGTGCTGTATTTGGAACGGTTACAGGAACACCAAATCTCGACAGCAAGGAGAGCACAGAGGACATACAGGTCATACTCGCAGACCGAGGTGAGGTCAGAAGAATCCTGTCAGAGGAACAGGTGTCGCTCAGAGGAGCATACCTCATGACACATTTTCTGGCTGAGGGAGATCCACTAGAATTCCTGAGAAAATAGGAAGCGCTGAGCAGTGATTGCTCAAACAGCAGAACGTTCATAAAAGGGCATACTAAATGAGAAAAAAGAAGGAGAAGTAGAAAGATGAGTTACAGAGACACATATGATTTTTGGATGACAGATGATTATTTCGATGAGGACACCAAGAAGGAGCTTGCAGCCATAGCTGATGATGAGGCTGAGATCGAGGACAGATTCTATCGTGATCTTGTATTTGGAACTGGTGGACTCAGAGGTGTGATAGGCGCGGGAACCAACAGAATGAACTTCTACACCGTCCGCAAGGCTACACAGGGTCTTGCAAACTTCATTGTGAAGCAGAATGCGCAGGACAAGGGCGTGGCAATAGCATACGATTCAAGAAAGTATTCTCCAGAGTTTGCAGCAGAAGCAGCTCTCTGCCTGTGTGCAAATGGAATCAAGTCATTTCTCTTTGAGTCACTCAGACCTACACCTGAGCTTTCATATGCAGTCAGAAAGCTTGGATGTACAGCAGGTATAGTTATAACAGCCAGCCACAATCCACCAGAGTACAACGGTTACAAGGTATACTGGGAGGATGGCGCGCAGATCACAGCTCCAAAGGACAGAGAGATCATCGCAGAGGTTAAGGCTGTAACAGATTTCCATACAGTAAAGACCATGGATAAGCAGGAGGCACTTGACAAGGGCCTTCTCACTATCATAGGTGCCGAGATAGATGACGCGTATATGGAGGAACTCAAGAAGCAGATCATTCATCCTGAGATCATCAAGGAGCAGTCAGAGAACATCAAGATCGTATACACACCGTTCCACGGAACCGGTCTTGTACCTGTAAAGAGAGTTCTGTCCGAGCTTGGTTTCAAAAACGTATACATTGTTCCTGAGCAGGAGCTTCCAGACCCTGAGTTCACAACGCTTGAGTATCCAAACCCAGAGGATCCAAAGGCATTTGAGCTTGCCCTCAAGCTGGCAAAGGAGAAGAATGCGGACATAGTTCTCGCTACAGATCCTGATGCAGACCGTCTTGGAATATACGCACTCGATACAAAGACAGGCAAGTATATGCCATTTACAGGAAATATGTCAGGACTTATAATCGCTGAATACCAGTTCAGAGAGAGAACAAAATGCGGTCTCATGCCAAAGAATCCGGCCATGGTCAAGACTATTGTAACCACAAATATGGCTGATCCACTGGCTGCAGATTACAATGTCAACCTCATCGAGGTTCTAACAGGCTTCAAGTTCATCGGTGAGCAGATCAAGTTCTTCGAGCAGAATAATTCATACAATTTCGTAATGGGTATGGAGGAGAGCTACGGATGTCTCGTTGGAACATACGCAAGAGACAAGGATGCTCCGGTTGCAGTTATGTGTCTCTGCGAGGCTGCAGCATACTGCAAGAGCCAGGGAATCACTCTGTGGGATCACATGCTTGATCTCTATGAGAAGTACGGATATTACAAGGAAGGCCTCTACACAATAACGCTCAAGGGTGTTACAGGAGCAGAGAAGATCCGCAAGATCATGTCCTCACTCAGAGCTGAGTCACTTACTCAGATCGATACACTCAAGGTTCTCAAGGTTCGTGATTACGAGAAGAACACGATAACAGATCTTGCCACCGGAGAGGTCACAGAGTCAGGACTTCCACAGTCCAACGTTCTCTACTACGACCTTGAGGATGGCGCATGGGCATGTGTACGTCCATCAGGAACAGAGCCAAAGATCAAGCTGTACTACGGAATCAAGGGAACAAGCCTTGATGATGCAGATGCAAAGCTTGAAGCTCTCCAGACAGCACTTGTTGAGAAGCTCAACAAGCTGGCAGAGTAGCATAAGTATAATATATAGCAAATACAAAAAAGCGCCGTCTGGTCTGGTGACCGGACGGCGCTTTGCTGTCATTATACGATGACGTCGAACTGTATGTAGTCTCCCTGGTCGGTATTTACCGTGTCGAGATATATTTTACCATTGTACTTGTCGGTCAGTTTTTTCAGGTTGTAGAGACCGTAACCATGGCCATGTCTGTCTCCGGTTTTGGTGGTATATCCCGGTGAGAACATATTCTGGCGGAATTCGTTGGTTTTGACGGAACCATTGTTTCTTGTTCTTATTTCTATCTGGTTCTGCCTGCTGTCCAGGTACAGATATGCAGTGCCAAATGGGGCGGTCGATTCAAGCGCATTATCGATCAGTATACCGATGATCCTGATCAGTTCATACTCCGGCATTCGGCTCTTCAGATCCCTGGATGCCACCTGGACTACGAGCTCCTTCTGATCCTTCTGTGCCTCCGTGATCTTGCTGTACACAAATCCGGCTACAACGCTCAGGTTGATCTTGAGCAGATCACAAATGGCCTCTGTAAAGGAATAAAAAAGGTCGGTTATATTACAAGTCAATTGCAGAAAATATAATTCTTTTAGTTAATACCGCCATAATAAAACGGCTGCAATATACATCTGCGCAACAAAGTGATATAAATTGCAAGATTAAATATTGAATTTAAAAACTGCTTAATATATTATACAAATAACAATAAATTAGCTAAAAATAGCCTAATAAAATGAACGGAAGATGAATTGTGGATAGATAAAAAGGAAAAATCTGTGTGGCCTGTGAGGTCAGGAAAGGGGTAGAAGATGGACGCAAAGCAGAGATACGAGATGTGGCTTGGCAGCGATCAGGTAGATGATGTTACGAAGCAGGAGCTCGTAAACATAAAGGATAATGAAGCGGAGATTGAAGATAGATTTTACACAAACCTTGAGTTTGGAACAGGTGGACTTCGAGGCGTGATGGGAGCGGGAACGAACCGCATGAACATTTACACGGTTCGCATGGCAACACAGGGAATTGCTAACTACCTGGCGAAGATCGGAATATCAAAGCCATCGGCAGCGATAGCATTTGACAACAGGAATAATGCTTCTCTGTATGCTTTTGAGACTGCACTCTGCCTGTGCGCAAATGGCGTGAAGGTGTATCTGTTTGATGCGCTCCGCCCGACACCGGAGCTTTCATTTGCAGTGAGACATCTGCACTGCAATATCGGCGTGAATATAACGGCAAGCCACAATCCAAAGGAATACAACGGATATAAGGTTTACTGGGATGATGGAGCTCAGATAGTATCTCCGCAGGATAAGGAAATCATTGCAGAGGTCAACAAGATAGAAGATTTCTCCGTGGTTAAGACTATGGACAAGGGCGCTGCAATAGATGCAGGACTGTTGAATGTGATCGGTCAGGAGATTGACGACGCATATATAGGAGAGCTTCACAAGCTTGTCATGAATCCGGAGGAGATTCAGAAGGCAGGAGATCTGAAGATCGTATATTCTCCGCTTCACGGAACAGGCCTTAAGCCTGTTACAAGAGTTCTAAGCGAGCTGGGTTTCAAGGATGTACATGTCGTTGAGGAACAGGCCGTTCAGGATGGTAATTTCCCAACTGTGAAATCTCCAAATCCTGAGGGCGCAGAGGCGTATGCCCTGAGTCTTGAGCTGGCGAAGAAGGTCGGCGGCGAGCTGATTCTTGTCACAGACCCTGATGCTGACAGACTCGGAATGTATGGATATGACAGCAAGAATAATGAGTATAAAGAATTTACAGGAAATATGTTCGGTGCGATCCTATGTGATTACGTGCTGATGCAGAGAGCCCAGAGTGGCAGACTCCCAGATAATCCGGCGATAGTCACAACGGTTGTAATCACCAATATGGTCAAGGAGATATGTAAGAAGTACAACACCTTCTGTGACTGCAACAACCTGATCGGATTTAAGAATATAGCATCGAGAATGAGGGCTTATGAGCAGACAGGTGAACACAATTATGTGTTCGGGCTTGAAGATACATTTGGATGTCTGCCTGGTACATATGCAAGGGATAAGGACTCGGTTGGAACGCTGATGCTTCTCTGTGAGGCTGCGGCATACTACAAGAACCGTGGCATGACTCTGTGGGACAGAATGGTTGAATTGTGGCAGGAATATGGTTACTACAAAGAGAAGGTTCAGACCATGAAGTTTGACGGACGTGAGGGTGCTGCAAAGATACAGTCAATGATACAGACGCTGAGAGATAATCCGGTGCAGAAGGTCGGAACTTACAGCGTGGAGAAAATCTACGACTACAAGCTTGGAACAGAGACAGACGCAGCGACAGGCAAGTCCGAGGCGGCGGTGCTTCCAAAGTCCAACATGATATATTATCAGCTTGCGGATGGCGCATGGTTCCTTGTGAGACCTTCAGGTACAGAGCCGAAGATCAAGTTCTATCTCGGGGTAAAGGGAAACTCACAGGAGGATGCGGCAGAGCAGCTTGACGAGCTTGCAGCAAATGTGAAGGCGATGTTCTCGTAAAACGGGATGATTGGTAAGAAACGAAATGGCTGGCAAATAAATGTCAGCAGAAAATAGGTTCGAAGATCGCGGTCGCGACTAAAAATAATTACAAGATGGAGGTAAAAAAGATGGGTTACATGGACGAATACAAGTTCTGGCTTGAGTCAGACTGCTTTGATGAGAAGACCAAGGAAGAGCTTAGAAGTATCGCAGATGATGACAAAGAGATCCAGGACAGATTCTACAAGAATCTGAAATTTGGAACCGGCGGAATGCGCGGAATCATGGGTGCTGGAACCAACAGAATGAATATATATACAGTTACAAAGGCTACACAGGGCCTTGCAGAATACATACTTGAGGTTGGCCCTGAGGCTGCTAAGAGAGGTGTAGTAATTGCACATGACTGCCGAAATATGTCAGCAGAGTTCACAGAGGCATCAGCTCTGTGTCTCAATGCAAATGGCATAAAGACTTATGTGTTTGATGCACTCCGCCCTACACCTGAACTGTCATTTGCAGTGAGAGAGCTTGGATGTATAGCCGGAATCGTGGTAACAGCAAGCCACAATCCACCTGAGTACAACGGCTATAAGGTGTACTGGGAGGACGGCAGCCAGATCGTATCCCCTCAGGATCAGGATATCCTGAAGCATGTGGCGGATGTAGAGAGATACGAGGATGTCAAGACCATGGACAAGGACAAGGCGGTTGCAGACGGTCTGTTCTGTATGGTTCCTGCAAGTGTTGATGAGAACTACTATCAGGCGCTCATAAAGCAGACCATCCACGGCGATATCATTCCGAAGGTTGCAGACGATATCAAGATAGTATACACACCACTTCATGGAACAGGAAATGTACCTGTAAGGGAAGTGCTCAAGAGACTTGGCTTCAAGCACGTATATGTTGTAGAGGAGCAGACTGTTCCTGACGGGGACTTCAGTACAGTCAAGTCACCAAATCCGGAGGAACCATCAGCATTTGCCATGGGAATAGAACTGGCAAAGAAGGTTGATGCGGACGTTATCATGGCCACAGATCCTGATGCAGACAGACTTGGAATATACGTCAAGGACAGCACGGGAATCTGGAAGGACACGGAATTTGCAGATGATCCGGCATATCCATATGTCCGCTTCAATGCCAATATGACAGGTGCCCTGATAGCAGAGTATGTATGTCGTGAGCAGAAGGCAGTCGGTAAGCTGCCGGCAAACGGAGCTATCTGTAACACGGTTGTCAGCACCAATCTTACAAAGGCTATAGCAGAGAATTACAACCTGAAATATATAGAGACACTCACCGGATTTAAGTACATAGGTGAGCAGATACTTCTCTTTGAGAAGAACAACACATACAAGTTCATCTTCGGAATGGAGGAGAGCTTTGGATGTTTGGTAGGAGACTACACTCGTGACAAGGACGCTTGCGCAGCCGTTGTCATTTTATGTGAAATAGCAGCATTTTATAAGCTGCAGGGAGAAACCATCTGTAATGCCATGGAAGAGGTTTACCGCAAATATGGCTATTACTTTGAAGGTGCGTTTGGGATAACTCTAAAGGGTGTAGATGGTGCAGCACAGATTAAGGAGATGATGGAGAACTTCAGAAACCATCCACTTACGACCTTTGCAGGTATCAAAGTTACCGGCATGAGGGACTATGTGAGCGGAATCCGCAAGCCGCTTGATGGCGAGGAGGAGCACATGGGTCTACCAAAGTCAAATGTGCTGTACTATGAGCTGGAAAATAATGCCTGGTTCGCGGTTAGGCCTTCTGGAAATGAACCAAAGATCAAATTCTACTTTGGCGTGAATGAAAACAGCCTAAAAAATGCCATGTCAAAGATAGACGAGATGAAAGCATGTGTGCAGGAACTTGTTAAATAAACAATCACAAAATATGGCAGAATTTACTGCCGAAAAATAAAAACATTCCTTCCATATACTACAAAATTTAACATACGAATGCACTTTCCAGCCAATGCGCTGAACAAGAGGGATCTCGGCTTTGAGGCTGAGGTCCCTTTTGTAAAAGTAAAATATAGTTAAAAATGCTAAAAATCTGTTTAAAAATTAACTAAAAAATGCTATGATATATAAAGTAACGGCAGTGTGTGGCAAACGCGTATAGGAGTAGTATAGGAGATTATATGCCAGAAAAAGAAATAGAAAAAGAAATAAAAAAAGAGAGAGAAATAGAAAAGAAAAATATAAAAAGTATCGCTGGACATATCATCGATGAGAAAACCGATGAAAAAGAGAAACGAGAGCCGGAGAGTGTCTTGGATGTGGATGAGCATATGTCTGAGAAACAGAAACTCAGCCTTATGAACAAACAGCAGAAAAAGGAATACATACTGGAGTATTATGCTCCGAAGGCTCTATTTGCACTTGTTGTTGTGGGCATAGTTGTATTCCTTGTCGTAAAACATTTTACGGCGGAATCTGCGGCACTCAACATCCTTGCGGTCAACACTACACAACAGGAATCCGCGGCGAACGACAAGGCGTATTATGAGGAATTCCTAAGTGAAAATGGTCTTGATGCGGAGAAGGAATATGTCAGTATAAGTACAGGGATCGGCGTGTCAACTGATCCGAATGATGCCATGAGTCAGGATAGTCTACAGCTTATACAGAACAAATTCATGGCGAATGCGGTGGACGTGTTCTTTGCCGACACAGACCTTGTCATGAGTTTTGGAGAGTTCGGATATATGCAGGATCTTGATAAGGTGCTGACTGATGAACTGAAAGAAAAGTATAAAGATTCGTTTGTGTATGCAACGGTTATTGAAACGGGAGAGAAGATACCTGTCGGAATAAAGATCGGTGATAATTCCTGGGTGAAGGATACCGGCTGGTATGAAATGGATGCTGCAGTGGGATTTGGCGAGAATGCCAAGAATATGGATCTTGCACTTGAATTTCTTGAATACATAAGCAGAGAGTGATACCCATAAATAAAACGAGGAGACTATAGATACATATGAGCATAAGATATGATGAGGCAAACAGAATATTTGAACTTGATACGAGAAACACGAGTTATCGTATCGGAATCGCCGATGAAGAGGGGTTTGTCGGACATATATATTATGGACAGAAGATTCGTCCGCAGAAATGTGATCAGTTTTTGAGAACGTGTGAGGCTCCTTTTGTTCCGTCCAAGAATAACAGGGAGAGATGTTCATTTATGGATACATTTCCGACAGAGTATTCCGGAAATGGAATAGGAGACTACAGGGAGAGTTGTATTGCAGTAAAGACCGCAAATGGCAGCAGAACCGTTGATCTGAAATTTGTGGATTACGATATTGTAAATGGAAAACCGGGGATTAGTGGCCTTCCGGCATCATTTGCGGGAGAAGAGGAGGTTCAGACTCTCGTTGTCCATATGATGGATGGGGGATGTGGCATTGATGTTGACCTGATATATTCTGTGTTTGAGGATGAGGATGTTATAACCAGAAGTGTGAGCGTGAAAAATGCAGGTGATAAGGATATCAGGCTCACAAAGGTATATTCTGCATGTATAGACATGGATGACGAGGATTTTGAGATGCTTACTCTTCATGGCTCATGGGCCAGGGAGAGACAGATCGATAGACGCCCGATAGCTTATGGCAAGCAGAGTGTAAGCTCTCTCCGCGGTGAGTCATCCCACCAGGACCATCCGTTTATGGCATGGATGACAAAGGGGACAGATCAGACTACGGGTGATGTATATGGAATGCATTTTGTGTACTCGGGTAACTTCATCGCACAGATAGAGAAATCACAGTTTGATTCCGTACGCGCAGTCATGGGCATACATTCAGAGGGATTTGAGTGGTGGCTCACGCCTGGAGAGACGTTTACAGCGCCTGAGGTTGTGCTTACATACAGCCATGATGGACTTGGACAGATGACTAGAAATCTTCATGATTTTTACAGATGCCACATGATAAGGAGCAGATATCTTCACCAGAAGAGACCTGTCCTCATCAACAACTGGGAGGCTACATATTTTGACTTTGATACCGATAAGCTCCTTGCGATAGCAAAGAGTGCGGCAGAACATGGAATAGAGATGCTGGTCATGGATGACGGCTGGTTTGGACATAGAAATGATGATGCCACAAGTCTTGGAGACTGGTTTGTAAATGAAAACAAGATCAAGGGCGGTTTGAAACATCTTGTCGATGAGGTGAATAAGCTGGGACTGAAATTTGGAATATGGATGGAGCCTGAAATGATTTCCCCTGATTCTGAACTTTACAGAAAGCATCCCGACTGGGCGTTTGCGGTTCCGGAGAGAACGGCTACATTATCGCGAAATCAGTATGTGCTTGATCTCTCGAGAAAAGAAGTTAGAGACTACGTGTATGAATGTGTGCATAACGTGATCTCATCAGCAAATATTGAGTATGTTAAGTGGGATATGAACAGACAGCTCACGGATATCGGCAGCGTAGAATTCACCGGAGACAGGCAGGGAGAATTGGCTCACAGGTATGTGCTTGGAGTATATGAGCTGCAAGAGCGCCTTGTTAACGATTTCCCAGATCTTTTGCTTGAGAACTGCTCGGGCGGTGGTGCAAGATTTGACCCTGGCATGCTTTACTACAGTCCGCAGATATGGTGCTCCGATGACACGGATGCCATAGAGAGACTTTCTATACAGGAGGGAACGGAACTGATATATCCGCTTTCGACCATGGGCGCCCATGTGTCGGATTGCCCTAATCACACAGTTGGAAGGAGTACACCTTTTATGACCAGGGCACATGTGGCTCTGGCGGGAACATTTGGCTATGAACTCGATATCACAAAAATAAGTGAAGAAGAACGTGCGATGATCCCTGAGCAGGTGTCTATGTATCATAAATATAATGATCTTGTAAGGGAGGGTGATTATTATAGGGTTGCATCGTACAGGGAAAATGGACTGTATGATTGCTGGATGGTTGTTGCAAAGGATAAGAGTGAGGCGTTGGTGACTTACGTTCAGGTGCTTGGAAGACCTAACGTACACAGTAGAAAGATAAAACTTTTAGGGCTTGACGTGGCTGCAGATTACAGACTTGACGGAACGGAGAAAGTGTATGGGGGAGATCTCCTCATGAATGCCGGAATGCTCATTGAAACTATGCGTGGAGATTATATGAGCAGACTGTATCACTTTGTACTTGACAATAGTTTAACCTAAAAATAAAATAAAAATTAAGTTATTTAACCACGTGAAAAAATAAAGTGAGAAGGACTAGTTATGGCAAAATCAGTAAAATTGGGAGACATAGCTGCCATTGTTGGCGTGAGTACCGTGACGGTCTCAAAGGCACTTTCAGATCAGAAGGGTGTCAGCGAGGAACTCAGAGCACAGATCAAACAGTTGGCAGATGAGATGGGATACCAGTCACCATCTGAGATCAGAAAGAAGACGGCAAAGAAAAAGTATAATATTGGTGTTCTCATTCAAGAGATATACCTTGGAAAGTATCCGTCGTTCTATTGGCAGTTATATCAGGTACTTAACAAAAAGGCGGTGGCAAGAGGCTGCTTTACTATGCTGGAGTTTGTTTCCAGAGATAGTGTATTGAACGCTGAGATGCCTATGCTCTTGGAGGATGACAAGGTTGATGGAATAGTTGTTGTAGGTTCCATGGGTAAGGAATATCTGGAAAAGCTGGAGAAGACAGCCAAGGTTCCTGTAGAATATGTGGATTACTATGACAATTCGAGACCGATAGACACGGTTATAGCAAATAGTTTCTATGGAAGCTATATGCTGACTAATTATCTGTATGATATGGGACATAGAGATATTGCATATGTTGGCACGATAGGTTCAACGAACAGTATAACTGACAGATATTTGGGCTATATAAAGTCTTTGTTGGAGCATGATATTCCGCTCAGAGAAGACTGGGTTATTCCGGACAGAGATGTGAAGACGGGTCAGTTTGACGAGGAGAACTGTTTTAAACTTCCAAAGAATATGCCTACAGCGTTTGTGTGCAACTGTGATCTTGCGGCAGCTACGCTCATAAAGATACTCAATGCTGCGGGCTACAGAGTTCCTGAGGATGTGTCCGTTGTGGGGTTTGATAATTACATGTATCCTGGAAGCTGCGATATAGGCGTGACCACATACGAGATCAATATGCAGGAGATGGCAGAGAGAACCATGCATAAGATTATAAAAAAGATATCCAACGAAAAATATACTGATGGCATATTTGTCGTGGATGGACGAATCGTGGTAAAGGATAGCGTTGCCAGAATAGAACGATAATAAAACTACATATCAATTGTAATGCAAATCGGAAATAGACACCGGTGCAGCCTGCTTGAAAGACAGCGGAGTTGTACCGGTGTCTTTTTTGAACAGATTTATAAAATGGTTTGTGTTCTCGATTCCAATCTGGGATCCGACCTCGTGGACGGACAGATCTGTTGTGAGAAGGAGCCTTTTGGCAGCATCGATCCTGCGACTGTTGAGATAGCGCATAGGTGATTCACCGAAGTGAAATGAAAATTCTCTGCATATCCTGTATCTGCTGATCCTGTAAGTTGCCTCGAGGTCATCAAGCGACATCGGTTCGGCGTAGTTTGTATCCATCTGATTCTTTATCGATAAAAGATAAGAAGGCACACAATCCATCTTCTTGGATGAGTTTTCAATAAATACACATAATTCGGTCAGGATATCATTAAACCATTTGGAAATTCTGAAAATATCGGTGGCAGACAACTCCCCCTGGAGTCTGCTTATCAGTGAAAGATGACTCCAGAGTACAGAGGCTCCGGCAGAGTCCTTTTTATAATATATGGATTCGGGGAGAAACTCGTGATACAGGCGAAGTGGAGCTCCGAGGATGAATGCATCGTAGAAACGACACTTGCCGTTCGTGGCGTATGTTATTTCTGATCCTGCCTCAAAAAGCGCGGCTGTATTCTTGGAATATGATGATTTGCTGTTGCCCGATGTTACTGTAAGAGTTCCTTCATATATATAGAAGAAATGGTAACACGGAATGAAAGAGAAGGTATAACTGCATGAATAAGCAAAAGAAATATCGCCGTTGGCCAGAAGATGAATCAGGCCATCGTTAATCATTGATTCTTCATATGTAAAGAACGCACTGTGGAATCTTGCGTTCTCAATATCTTTCTGAATATTGTAACCTGACAGTACAGTGCAGGAAATTAATTCTTTAGCTAACATGTAAACCACCTCCTATCCATAATAATACAATTATTAAACAATCATCACAAGCTAAAAGCGATATAAATTAGTGACTAATTAGCTAAAAAAACAATAAAATGCTAATTAAAGATAAAAATATATAGATAAAATGTCTATACGATATTGAAAAAAAATAACGATAATGGTAAAATTAACGAAAAGTACAAAATACTGTGATTAAAAACAAAATTGAGTGATGACTAAAAAGTAAATTAATGTATACTTAATATAAAGTTAAAAACAAAGAAGGTTTTAAGGAGGACAAAACTATGAAATCAAAGCGTATTGCATGTATCGCAATGGCTGGTCTTATGGCAGCATCACTTGCAGGTTGTGGAGGCTCAGACAGCGATAACAAGGACACAACAGAGGCAACAAAGGCTGCCACAGAGGCAGCAGGAAGTGATTCAGCAGATGACACAACAGCTGATGCTGAGGGAATCAAGTCATATGCAGACATCCAGTTAGGAACAGACTTCACAGATCTTTCAGCGGAGATCAAGTTCTACAACAACAGAACTGATATGGACTCAGATGACTACGGCGGAAAGAACTGGAAGCAGTATCTTGAGGACTTCAACAAGGAGTATCCAAACATCAAGGTTGATGTCATCACAGATACAAACTATGCAGAAGATGCTCTTACACATCTTCAGTCAGGAAACTACGAGACAGTAATGTGTATCCCAGCAGTTGACATGGCAGACCTTTCAACATATTTCATGTCATATGGCGATTATGATACAATGAGCAGTCTTGTAAATTACTCAAACAGATGGCTGTATCAGGGTCAGGTATATGGTGTACCTCTTGCAGCTACAACACAGGGTATCGTATACAACAAGAAGGTATTTGCTGATGCAGGTGTGACAGACGTACCTAAGACACCAGAGGAGTTCATTGCGGCACTCAAGGCAATCAAGGATAAGAATCCGGATTGTATTCCACTTTACACAAACTATGCAGCAGGCTGGACAATGGGAGCCTGGGATGATTATATCGCGATCACAGCAACAGGCGATGCTACATACAAGAACCAGAAGTTAGCCCATACAAAGGATCCATTCAAGAACTATGGCGACGATACACATGCTTATGCAGTATATAAGATCCTTTACGATGCAGTATCACAGGGACTTACAGAGGATGATTACTCAACAACAGATTGGGAGTCATGTAAGGGAATGATCAACAACGGCGAGATCGGATGTATGGTACTTGGTTCATGGGCATACCCACAGATGGAAGCAGGCGGACCTAACGCAGACGATATAGGATACATTCCTTTCCCTATCTCAGTAAATGGTAAGCAGTACGCTTCATCAGGAGCAGATTACTGCTTCGGTATCAACGTAAACGCTTCAGATGATGAGAAACAGGCAGCTCTTGTATTTGTTAAGTGGATGACAGAGAAGTCAGGATATGCTTACAACGAGGATTCACTTGCAATTGTTCCTGGTTCAGAGTCAAAGATCTCATTCGACGGTGTTGACTTCGTTGCAGACGAGCCAGCTCTTGAGGGCGAGGAGGATTACCTCAATCAGCTCAATTCAGAGTCAGAGCTTAACGTAAGCAATGGTGGTAACGACAAGATCCAGGCCATCATCGAGCATGCTGCAAATGGCGACATGTCATTCGATGATATCATGGCTGAGTGGAATCAGAAGTGGTCAGATGCTCAGGAGTCATTAGGAATCGAAGTTACTGAGAAGTAATAAAGATTTCAATATAAATAAGTAAGAATAAGCTACAGACCGGGGCGGGGATTGCCCGCCCCGGTTTATTTTGAGAAAAATGTCATCAAACGAGTATTTGATGACAGGCTACCAGCAGTGTAGCTCATGATTATAAAAAGGCGGTGGAATGAGTATGGCTAACAAAAAACAATCCGGCTTTGGTAAATGGGCGTCAAGCAGGAAGGGGCAGCAGGTTATAATATGCGCAGCCTTCGCAATTATCCCATTGCTTTTGCTATTAGTATTTACATATATACCATTCGGAGAGATGGTTAAATTTAGTTTCTACAAGATGAAATATACGACGCCTGTAGAAAAGAGAGAATTCGTAGGATTAGCAAATTATATCGATGTATTCACAAGAAAAGACTGTTTCGGTGCATTAAAGCTCAGTTTGTATTACATCGTAGGAGCACTTGTACAGTTAGTGCTTGCACTTTTCCTTGCAACTCTTCTGAGTTTCAAAGTAAAAGGTGGTAACCTTTTCAAGGGATTTATTTTCTTCCCTTATCTTATCAGTGGTATCGCTGTAGGTTTCATTTTCAAATTCTTCTTCACAAGAGGATTCGTGTTTGACTCAATCCTTCAGTTGTGTGGATTTAGCTTAGACAACCTTCCATACTGGCTCAAAGACCAGAGTGTCAACAACTGGACACTGGTTTCAACCTCGGTCTGGAGATACCTTGGACAGATGATGGTTCTCTTCATTGGAGCTATCATGTCGGTAGATGCAGAACTTTATGAGGCGGCAGAGCTTGATGGTGCAAATAAATTCCAGCAGTTTAGATATATCATACTGCCAAGTATCAAGACAATCGTTACATTAAATGTAATTTTAGCAATAACAGGATCACTCAGTGCTTTCGAGCAGCCTTTCGTTATCACAACAGGTGCAAACGGAACAGGTACTTACTTCATCATCATGAACAAGATAGCACATACAAGCCAGAAGGTCGGTCTTGCTTCAGCAATGGCCGTTGTACTTCTCCTTATCATACTTATATGTGCTGCGCTTCAGAAGCTGTTCTTTGAGTACATCTTCAAGGATTCAAGCTCAGATGATGAGAGTTATAAGGCAAAGAAGCTTCGCAAGAAACAGGAGAGAGATACCAAGAAATACGTGAAGCAGATGGCTGCTTCTGCGAAGGGGGGCAAGTAACATGGCAAGAGGAAAGACAGATGTGCCAGGCATAGCACCAATAAAAGAAAAACGAACCGTTGGATATTATGTAAGAGGTTTCCTCAAGTACTTTGTACTCATATTCTTCTCACTGTGTGCGGTTGTACCTCTTATATCATGTGTTACAACAGCCTTCAAGACAACAGATGAGTATAAGGCTACTTCAGTAATGGAACTTCCTGAAAGCTTTTTGAACTTCAGCAATTTTGTAAAGGCATTCACGACTGCCAACATGGGACGTGCATTCCTCAACTCAGTAATAGTCATGGTATGCGTACTTATCGTGTCAGTTGTAATAGGAACACAGCTTGCATATGTGCTTAACAGATTCAAATTCCCGGGAAACGGCTTTATCAGAACACTTTTCCTTGTGGCATCATTGCTCCCTGCAGTTGCTATGCAGGTTACAGTCTACAACATCATGGGTGATCTGAGATTCATAGATCACTTATATGGTTACATCATCATGAGCTGTGGTACAGATGTTATCTCGATCTACATCTTTATACAGTTTATGGAGAACATATCAGTATCTCTTGACGAGTCAGCTATCGTGGATGGTGCATCATACTGGACCATCTACTGGAAGATCATACTTCCACTTCTCAAGCCGGCTATCGTTACTGCTTGTATACTGAAAGGCGTTGTAATCTATAACGAGTACTACGCTGCAAACCTTTACCTCATAAGCCCGGAGATCAAGACAATGGCTATCTCACTCTACAAGTTCGTAGGACCTATGGGAAGTCAGTACAACCTGATCTGTGCAGGTGTTATCATATCGATCATACCGGCACTTATAGTATTCATCTGCTGTCAGAAACAGATTTATAGTGGTATTACACAGGGTGCTGTAAAGGGTTAATAATTTATTAGAAGAAGAGAGTTCATGAATATGAGAAATGAAATTCAAAAAGAATTAATAGATGCTATCATCCCATTCTGGGAGGCCCTGAGGGATGATGAGTACGGCGGATTTTATGGGTATATGGATTATGACCTCAACCTTGATAAAAAGGCTGAGAAGGGTTGTATTCTTAACAGTAGAATTACCTGGTTCTTCGCAAGTGCGTATAAGGCACTCAAGGACCCGAAGCTTCTAGATGAGGCTGCTCATGGATATGAATTTCTGAAAGAATATTGTATAGACAGGGAATATGGCGGAATATATTGGTCCATGAATTACGATGGTTCACCCAAAGATACGACAAAACACACATACAATCAGGCATTTAGTATATATGCCTTATCCGCCTATTACGAAGCTTCCGGTGATTCGGAAGCTTTGGACCTGGCCCTGCAGCTTTTCCATACAATAGAAGAGAAATGTACTGACGAAGGTGGCTATCTCGAGGCATTTACAAGAGAGTTCAAGCCAGAGTCAAATGATAAGCTTTCTGAGAATGGTGTTCTCGCAGAGAGAACAATGAACACACTGCTCCATGCACTTGAGGCTTACACAGAACTTTATAAGGTATCCAAGGATTCCAAGGTAAAGGAGCGCCTGAAATGGCTGCTCGATGTATTTGCTGATAAGGTATACAATCCGGAGCTTAAGAGACAGGAAGTGTTCTTTGATAAGGATTATAACTCTCTGATCGATCTGTACTCATACGGACATGACATTGAGACATCATGGCTCCTGGATAGGGCGACCGAGGTGCTTGGAGAGGCAGAGTACACAGAGAAGATTACAAAGATAACAGATATCCTTGCAGAGCAGATATATGAGATTGCTTTCGATGGACATTCAGTTCTGACAGAATGTGAAAAGGGCGTGCCATACACGGTAAGAGTATGGTGGGTTCAGGCAGAATCAATAGTAGGATTCATAAATGCTTATCAAAAGTCGGGTGATAAGAAGTATTACGAGGCTGCTGAGAAGGTGTGGGAGTATATAAAGGAATACTTCATAGACAAGAGACCGGGATCAGAGTGGTTTTGGGATCTGAATGCGGATGGAACACCAAGAGTCGGACGTCCTATAGTTGAGCCATGGAAGTGCCCATACCACAACGGCAGAATGTGCCTTGAGATTATGAACAGACTCGCTGACGGCAAATAAATAGCATTCAATTGCTTTCAAATTATAAGGAGAATGCCTAAATGATGAATGAGAAATATTATGTAGAGCTTGACAAACTGAACAAGCTTCTTGAGAGAAAGAATAAGAAGACAGATTTCTATAATGGAATCTATGACAGATATGAGTACCCTGTACTCACAAGAGAGATGATACCTCTCACATGGAGATATGACTTAAACCCTGAGACAAATCCATACTTCATTGAGCGTCTCGGAGTTAACGCTGTCATGAATTCAGGTGCAATCTACCTGAACGGCAAGTATTATCTTGTCGCAAGAATAGAGGGAAATGACAGAAAGTCATTCTTCGGCGTAGCTGAGAGTGACAACGGTATCGATGGATTCCGTTTCTGGGATTATCCAATCCTTCTGGATGATGTATGTCCTGAGGAAACAAATGTATATGATATGAGACTGACACAGCACGAGGATGGATGGATCTACGGTGTGTTCTGTTCAGAGAGCAAGGATACAACTGTAAATGACCTCTCAGCAGCAGTTGCAGCAGCAGGTATCGTGAGAACAAAGGATTTAAAGCACTGGGAGCGCCTTGACAACCTCAAGACTCTTCGTTCCCCACAGCAGAGAAATGTTGTACTTCACCCTGAATTTGTGGATGGCAAGTACGCATTCTATACACGTCCAATGGATGATTTCATCGAGACAGGAAGCGGCAGCGGAATAGGATTCGGTCTCTGTGATGATATAGAGCATGCGGTTATAGACGAGGAGAAGATGACAAGTCTTCGTAAGTACCACACTATAACAGAGGCAAAGAACGGTGCAGGTGCACCTCCAATAAAGACAGACAAGGGC